>CAZSOH010000195.1:0-1575 GCA_964608535.1 uncultured Candidatus Peribacteria bacterium | reverse complement strand
TTTCTAAATATCATTATCATTATCGGCTTAGGCCTTTTGGCTTTTATGGTCTGGAAGCTTTATGAGAAGCTGAATCAGCCAAAGGACGACCAGTCTTTAAAAATGCTCCAGGAGCATCTTTTCGAGATTCAGAAGGGGATTAAGGAGCAGGACCGTACGGTTTCTGACCAGCTGACCAAATCGAGGGAATCGATTGCCGAATATCAGCAAAAACAGTTTGCTGCCACGGCTAAGATGATCAAGGATATGATGGACAGCACCAAATCGGTGACTGAAAAACTGACTAAACTGGATGAGACGAACAAGCAGGTGGTCGGCTTTGCGGAACAGATGAAGAGTCTGGAAAACATCCTCAAGAATCCGAAACAGCGCGGAATTTTAGGCGAGTTCTTTTTAGAAAATCTCCTTTCAAACCAGCTTCCACCTACCCACTTTAAGATGCAATATGGCTTTAAGAACGGCGAGGCGGTGGACGCGGCCATTTTTGTGCGCGATAAAGTGATCCCGATCGATGCCAAATTCTCGCTTGAAAACTACAATAAAATGATGGAGGAAAAGGATGAGTCGGTACGGGCTGTTACCGAAAAGGAATTCAAATCTGATTTAAAAAAGCGGATTGATGAAACTTCTAAGTACGTCCGGCCGGAGGAGGGGACTACCGATTTCGCTTTTATGTTCATACCGGCGGACGGAGTGTTTTATAACCTCCTTAGCTTTAAGGTCGGCAGTCTGGATGTGAATACGCATGATCTGATTGAATACGCCTTCAAAAAACATGTGATTATGGTTTCGCCTATGACCTTTTACGCTTATCTCCAGACTGTTATGCAGGGCTTAAAAGCGCTCCAGATTGAGCAGTCTGCCCGGGAAATCCAGAAGCGCGTGGGGGATTTAGGAAGGCACTTGAACGCGTATGAAGATTATATGGTCAAGCTCGGCAACCATTTAAATACGACGGTGAGCAGTTACAACAATGCCGGGAAGGAATTCGGAAAACTGGATAAAGACGTGGTTAAAATCACCGATGGGGAAGTAACCCTTAATCCTGAACTTCCCGATGTGGAACGTCCGAAGGCTTTTGATGAGATGCAGAGCGACGTTAAAGTGACTCTAAAAGCCCCTGAAACCAAAAGTCAGTCCGCAATTGATGTCTAGCATCTTTCGGCTTCTCTGTGGTATAATGGTTTTGAAATAAAAAAGAAAATGATTAAAAAAATCCTGCTCATCGTCAGTCTTATCACCATACTCTTGGCAATTGGCTCTTTTTCCAATTCGACTCAGGTTTACGCGCAAGCCGGAAAGAAGCCCACGCCTAATGATCTTCAAAGCAGTCAATTTAAGTTTGATCTGGGTGTTGTTACACAGGACGATATAAAAGAGCGGAACTGGATCCGGAAGGGGCTGGACTTTGTTTTTGAACGAATCATTACGATTATGGCGGCTACCGTGGGCGCGGCGGCGGTTTTTATGATGGCGATCGGCGGCTTTTTAATGATTTCTTCCGCTGGTAATCAGGAACGCTATGACAAGGGGAAGGGGCTGATTACCAAGGCTATTATAGGGCTTGGTTTCGTC
>CAZSOH010000194.1:0-1645 GCA_964608535.1 uncultured Candidatus Peribacteria bacterium | reverse complement strand
TTATAACTCTTCCACATCAATCTTACTAATGTCTTCAATTTTTTCGTTACGGGCGGTTTCAGGGTTATAGATGCGGTAAAATAGTTCAACCAGCTGAGGAGTGGTGAGTTGTACCGCTCTAAGGTTACAGGATTCCAGACCGGCTTTTACGGCATTCACCCGTTCCATCAAATGCTTTTTAAGCTCTTCAAATTCATGATGGCGACGCTTGATATTATCGATACTGTCCCCTGAGGAAATACTTTGTAAGAATTTTGAAATCAGGCCTGGCTTCTGGGCGCGGTAGGGGTCGTAAGGAACGACGACATAAAAATTCTTCTCCATAATATCAGCATACTCAATGAGTTTCTGTACATAATCCGCGTATTCAAGAGTCTGCTGTTTAAGAAGGGGATTTTCATGCTGACTGGCTTTTTCCTTCACCGTGTCCACATACTTATCGATATCGAGTTTGCGGGACTGGACATGAATCTGAATAGGGAATTCGAGAGAGTTGAGGAAGCTTTGGTACGAATAAATAATACTGTTCTGTTCTTCTTCTGACTTGAGGTTGAAGTTCACACTTGATGTCTGAAGAATCGCCCGCATCCCCCCATTTTTAAGGATAACGACATCCTCCTTAATTTCAGCAATATTGAGGTGCAGCTGGGTACTGGCAGCAGAAGCTCCTTTTTTCTGCCTTACTGTATCCTTAGCTTTGGTTTGAGAGGTATCGGCCATTTAAATAATTTATGAATAAATTTTTTAGTGCGAGTGCGAGTCTCAAGTCTCAAGGGTTCGTATTCTTGCGACTCGCACTCGCACTTGAGACTTAGTCTAGGTTAAGATCAATTTCTCCTTTCTCCAGCTCCTTGAATTCCATTGTGTCAGAATCGAGGTGTCGCGTAGCTTTCTGTTGGGTCGAAGGACTGACTGGCGGGATGGAAGGTGAAGGCTGTGCCTTTGGCGTGATCGTATTAACAGGTGAGCTTGGTCTGGCTGGCGAAGCCGCTTTTCGGCGGGGCCTTCTTTTTGTCTTTTTGGCAGGCTCAGTGGCAGTGGCAGCTGGCGCCGAAGCTATCGATTCCACCTCCTTTTTCACTTTAGCGATTTCCTGCCTGGCCGTCATTGCTTCCACAGAACCTTTCTTGATTTTGGTGATCGGCATTTTGGCGAACACATCCAGCATTTTCATGTGGCTTTCCTTGGTCCGCCAGTACATATTTTCAGTTTCACTGGTCGCTCTTTTGTGGCCAAAATAAGCCTCTGAAACAAGATCATCATCCTGTGATGAATCAATATCGTCATGCTCCTTCTCTCTTACATGCTCAAAGGCGCCGCTGTCTAAGCTACGGGTTAGTTCCCGCAGATTGGCCGCCCGTTTGGCTTTTCGTTCGTAGTCGGATTCCGCTTCGGGAGATTGGGTCGAAGGGGTGGGCTCTAGCTCCGGCGCGACCAGGGCGGCAATGCCCCGGTGGTCCCAGATCCGCTTTTTGGGTTTGATGGAAAATTCCAGGAAAAGGAACACAAAACGGATCAGGGAAATATCGTTGATCCGGATGAGGGCAAAAGCGGCCCCAAGAAGCAGGGGCAGGGCGATCACAAAGTATTCCAGAAAGTTTAGTTCATAGATTTTGCTGAGAATGCCAAAAAGGACATAGCTGAT
>CAZSOH010000193.1:0-1663 GCA_964608535.1 uncultured Candidatus Peribacteria bacterium | reverse complement strand
ATGAAGAAGCCGCACAGGCGCTGGGCGTTAACACCTTCAAATATAATATGATCGCCATTGCCATCAGCGCTTTTATGACATCTCTGGCCGGGGCTTTTTATGCCAACTATATATACTATCTTCATCCTAACACCTTATTTGGTATTCCTCTCAGTATCGAGCTTATCCTGGGACCCATTGTTGGAGGTCTCGGAACCCTATTTGGCCCTGTGGTAGGGTCCTTCATTCTTACTCCCCTGTCAGAAGTATCGCGGGCCTATTTTACCAAAGGTGGCCTGGAGGGACTTCACCTGATCCTTTACGGGATACTGACTATTCTGGTGGTTCTTTTTATGCCTAAAGGAATCATCGTGTATGTTAAAAAGCTTTTAAAGCCGATGTTGAAATTTAAAGCGGAGTTGTGAGGGTAAGTTGTGAGTATATTAGCGGCTAAACAACTGACTAAAAACTTTGGCGGTCTGATGGCCGTCGCTGATTTCTCCTTTGAATTGGAAGAAGGAGAAATCTTAGGTCTGATCGGTCCAAACGGTGCAGGCAAGACAACCGTTTTCGACTGTCTGAGCGGATTTTTTACCCCTGATACAGGAGAGGTGTTATTTGAAGGGAATTCCATTAATGGCTTGCAGCCCTATCAGATTTGCCAGCAGGGAATGGCGCGAACCTTTCAGATTGTAAAGCCTTTTCTGACCATCTCGGTTCTCGACAATGTGATGGTCGGAGCTTTAACCCGGGAAAAATCAAGCGCCAGGGCCAAAAAGACTTCCAGGCAAATAATAGAATTTATGGGCCTGGCCAGCATAGAAGAAAAAGCGGCCCAGGGATTGCCGATGCCGCTCAGAAAAAGGCTAGAGCTGGCTCGGGCGTTGGCGACTCAGCCGAAGGTTTTGCTGCTGGATGAAGTAATGGCTGGACTGAATCCCACTGAAGTCGATAAACTGATTGGCCTCCTCAAAGAGGTAAACCGGCAAGGAGTCAGCATTTTTTTGATCGAGCATGTGATGCGGGGCGTGATGGCCCTCTCAAACCGGGTGATTGTTATCAATTATGGCGTGAAGATTGCCGAAGGCCTCCCTGATGAAGTTGTCAAAGACAAAGGCGTGATCGAAGCCTATCTGGGTAAGGAGTTTTTGAGTGCTCAAGGTTAGTGAAATCAGTGTATATTATGGTGATCTTCAAGCCTTGCGAGGCGTCGGTATCGACGCCAAGGAAGGTGAAATCATATCGGTAATCGGTTCCAACGGGGCAGGAAAATCCACTCTGTTAAAAACAATCTCCGGCCTCCTTCGACCCCGGCATGGAGAAATCACTTTTAACGAGAAAAACATTTCACGTGCAGCATCATCACTCATCGTTGAGCAGGGGATCAGCCATGTACCGGAAGGAAGACAGCTTTTTCCCACCATGACGGTTCTGGAAAACCTGGAAATGGGCGCCCAGTTTCCACACAGCAAAAAAGTGCGGCATCAAACCATGGAACAGGTGTTCGGCTATTTCCCCAGATTGAAAGAACGGATAGACCAGAAAGCAGGGACCTTGAGCGGCGGCGAGCAGCAGATGCTGGCCATGGGCCGCGGACTGATGTCGGTGCCGGTTCTCATAATGCTGGACGAACCGTCCCTGGGCCTGGCGCCGCTTCTGGTCAGCACCATTTTTCAAATCATTG
>CAZSOH010000192.1:0-1706 GCA_964608535.1 uncultured Candidatus Peribacteria bacterium | reverse complement strand
AAGAAAAATTTTAAAAGAATCCTAACCTTGTAACAGGAAAGGCCTAATAAAAATGAAAAGGTGATAACACTTGAAAAAACGAAAAATCAAGATACCCATAATTTCGTTAGTGACGCTTACTATTTTCGGATATCTAATTTACACTGGGGTCAGAGATACAATGACCTACTACCTGACGGTGTCTGAAGTTTTAGCGAAACCCTTAAAGTCGCCGGAGGAAGTCGTAAGGGTGGGCGGAAATGTTTATGCGGATTCAGTAAAATGGGATGCCAGGAATTTAAAGCTCTATTTCAAGATGGGGGATGAAAAAACGAATCTAAATGTGGATTACCGCGGCGTTGTCCCCGATTCGTTTAAACCAGGCAGGGAAGTAATCATTGAGGGAGTTTACAAGGGTGAAGGAAAGTTCGTCGCCACCACGATCATGCCCAAGTGTGCTTCCAAGTATGAGTGAAGGACTATTCAGCTTGTGAAGGGAACCAAAAAGGTGCAGTTGAGAAAATTGCCGCCATATGATTATATTATCGAAGCCAAAGAGGTCAAAAAAGAATTTGGTTTTAAAGCGGTTTTAAAGGGCGTCGATCTTCAGCTGAAAGAGGGCGATTTTCTGGCCCTCTTTGGCCCCAATGGAGCGGGGAAAACGACGTTTATTCAGATCCTCTGCTCTTTAATGCGTCCGAGTTCAGGAAAGGTTTGTATCGTTGGATTTGATCCCCGCTCTGATCGGGAGGCGCTGTGTGAAGTGATCGGATTTGTTTCGCACCATACGTTTCTTTACCACAATCTATCCGCCTTCGAAAACTTAAAATTTTATGGGATGATGTATAATGTCCCGGCGCTGGATGCAAAAATTGAAAAATTGTTGGAACTGGTCGGACTCGCTGATTTTGCAAATGATCAGGTTCAGACATTTTCCCGTGGAATGCAGCAGCGGCTATCTTTGGCACGTGCCATAATACACGATCCGATGGTCCTGTTTTTGGATGAACCATACACCGGTCTGGATCAGCTCGGTGCCGAGGATCTGAAACAGATACTCGTTGAGTTTCGCGATAAGGGCAAAACCATCGTCATGACATCCCATAATTTGGATAGGGGATTGGAACTGTGCAGCCGGGTTGCAATTTTGAGATCAGGACGCGTGGTTTACAATGAAGAAATATCCAAAACAAAAATCAATGACTTTAAGCCGATCTATTTTAAGTACACAGGAAAAAAACCACTGCCCTCTCAGGTAGCCGTATGATTTTTATTCGAAAACTAGGGGCCATCGTTTGGAAAGACCTTCTGTCGGAGCTCAGGACCAAGGAGATGATCCTTTCCATGTGCCTTTTTTCTTTTTTGGTGCTCATAATCTTTAGCTTTGCACTGGGTGCAAGGGTGATGAATCTTAAAACAATCGTCCCCGGAATCCTGTGGGTCGTGTTTATTTTTTCGGGCCTCATGGGCCTTGGCCGGGCTTTTGGTGCGGAACGGGATCGAGGGACGCTTCCCGGACTATTGCTCTGTCCTTTGAGTCCGTGGGGAATATATCTAGCGAAAATGGCCGGGACATTTATCTTTACGGCCATCATGGAAATATTTACACTGTCCATTTTCATCATACTGTTTAATCTGAATCTGCTGCCATTTCTTCTCCCGATCAGCTTAATAATTTTTTTGGGAACATTGGGATTTGCGGCCCTCGGGACGATCTTTGCGGCCAT
>CAZSOH010000191.1:0-1781 GCA_964608535.1 uncultured Candidatus Peribacteria bacterium | reverse complement strand
CTTTCCCTTCCGCCTGAACAGTTTGCTCACGGTATTCGTCGGTAATTGCCAAGGCGATATGAGGCCGTTTTTTAAAATTAGCGAACTTTCGTGTTTTGTCTCCCACCATAAAATAAAAATTCAGCGCTTCATCCACACCGTAATACATCGATGCCGCTTCGGGGGTTTGGTCAGCCGAAAGAGAGGCCACCATAGCCAGTTTATTTTGTTTCAGAAATTGATAGACGTCTTTTTTTGTTGTCATCGGTAAGTTACTTTAAGCGAAAGCTGGTAACCGTCGCTCCAACTAAATCACGAATCCCTTTGGGGGTGTCGGGCAGCATTCCCCCAGAGACAATATAGCCATAATTCTTTTTAGTAGTATAGAGCTGTACAAATTTAATCAGCTTCTCGGACGGGTTCAGTCTGGCCTGAAAAATATGGAGCAGAGCAGGAACCCCCGAAAGGTCAAGCTGTACCTCCTGAAGCTTTTGATAGTCGGTCAGGTTCTGGGCGCTCAGATTAATGTTGGCTCTTCCGTAATCCAGCGAAGAAATTTCCTGTTTTAAATCTTCCCGTACCACATTCACGTTGATAAAGAAGCCGTTATAGGCTTCGGGAGTGGTAAAGGCGACCAGTGTTTCTTTGGGGATTTCAGAGTAAAAATCGCTTTGACTGATCAATTTCCAGCTGGGGTCGACATTCATCACAAATTCGCCTCCGTCATAGGCCTGTAAATTCTGTGAAACCGCCTCCTCACCTCCGCCGCAGCCGGCTAAAAACCCAGCCAGCATAAGGGTGGCGAAGAGCAGTATGGTGTTTTTAAATCGCATTTTCATGCCCTCTTTTTATTTTAAATAATCTTATCAAAGTTCCGGGCATGAGGCAAATTTTACTGGGGATGGATTTTTTGGCTCATTTCAAATAAAATGGAGCTGAACTAATAAATACAAATGAGCCTGATCCATCAATACCCGATCATCGTTCCGTTCATTGCAATTCTGCTGGCGGAAGTAGCCAAAGCCCTGATTGATGTTTTTTCAAAGCGAAAAAAAATCCGTTTTGTGAACCCGGGCGGGATGCCGAGCGGCCATTCAGCCTTTGTGTCTGCCCTGGTGGTCACAGTGGCTTACCGCGAAGGGATTGAAAGCACTCTGTTCATGATCAGCGCGGTCATCGCTTTAATTGTTATGTACGACGCGGTTAACCTGAGGATGGAAGCCGGATACCATGCCAAAGCCATCAACAAGCTGGACAAAACTGCCCGGCTGGAAGAATCGTTAGGACACACCTTTTGGGAAGTGACAGTGGGAGCTGTTTTTGGAGCTGTTCTAGCCTTTATCCTGATCAATCTCTAGAGCCTTATTTTCAGAGAGGATTCGCCTTGAAAAGTATGGGTATTTTGTGGTATAATATAATGATTATTATATCTCCAAAACTGCGCATGGCGCTGAGAACGGTTAAATCACAGATCGTATTGGGTACGTCGGCGGTTATTATTGCCACTCTGATTGCAGCGACTTACTTCATCATCAGCCAGAAAACAAAAGAAATCAGTCTGGATATTTTTAGTAATGCTGTCAGTTTCGCGGAACTTACTCACGAACGGGTTATCTCGAATTATGAACAGAATTACGTCCAGAAAGCCTATGCCCATTTTGAAAGAGAAATGGCTGATATCAGGGTGTTGAATGAAGATATCCAGTCAATCAGTGTATTCAACTATGTCGGAGACACGCTGTAAAAACCGGAAGAGGCAGTTTTAGACAAGCTGACCGAGGAAGATCTGGAGCGGATTCAGG
>CAZSOH010000190.1:0-1846 GCA_964608535.1 uncultured Candidatus Peribacteria bacterium | reverse complement strand
ATTGTTTTTAAATAGGCATTACTCGGTTTTGCCGGTTTTTCTTCATCCCATTTGGCGGTGAAGGTGAGCATCGGATGCCCTTCATCTTCACCTATGTAAAGAATCCTTCCGTACCATTCAAATTCTCCTTTTTGCCCGATAAAACTCTCTCCTTTCCGGATCGCTTCACCCAGATTAATTTCTGTATTTACAATATTTTCTATATTTACGTTATTTTCCTGTAATGCTATATCTTTGAACTGCTCAGTAGTGATCAGATACTGGCGGGCGAAGGTTTTGCTGTCTGATTTTTTTGGTTCTAAAAAGGCGGCTGCCCCTTTGCCCCATCGTTTTCCTTCTTTGGCGAAGTAAAGTTTATACTCGATGACACATGGTTTTATTTTAATAGGCGGGTTCGGGTTCCTGCATCCCTGATCGTCCTTTAAACAGCCTTTAGCTTTTCCTCCTTTCAGGTAACAATTAAAACGTTCCGACGATAAATTTGACCCGTAAGCCACGTACCAGACATAATTTGAGTCCATTTTATCCATGAACGGCTTTTTTAATTTTTCTGATCTGTTTTTTCGTTTCTTTGTACCCTTCGCTGATCAGTTTTTTAGCCTTCTGGAAGTCGAAGATGCCGGCGTCGCCTAAATCAGGCTGGATCAGGAAGTCAGGCTGATGGATCTCCAGGTTTGTCTGGGTGAGCTGGTTCTGCATGGCAAAAACGGAACTTTCAATCACATCGATGATGTTGGGTCTGCTTGGGGTCAGCCAGTTTACCAATTTATATTTGGTCAGCTGTCTTCCTGTATAACGCCTTTCTTTCAGGAAGGAAGAGTTGAGATCGACCGATATGACCACTTCGGCCCCCAGATCTCTTACGATGTCGGTGGGAAGGGGATTGGTAACGCCGCCGTCAATCAAATGCCGGCCCTTTTTTTTGAAAGGGGTGATGATTCCCGGTATGGCAATGCTGGCTCTCATGGCGTCTATCATACTTCCGGATTCCAGATCGACTTCTTTTCCGGACACCAGATCTGTCGCGACCGCGACAAAAGGAATCTGGGTGTCGCTGAAGGTCTTTTTCCCGATTATTTTTTCAATCAGTTTAACCACTTTTTTCCCCTGAAATAACCCTTTTTTAGGGATGGTGGGATCGAAGTGTTTGACGACGTCCTGCCATTTTACGTTTTTCAGGATTTTTTCCACTTCTTCTATTTTTCCAAGCGCCAATACGCCGCCCATAACAGCCCCGATGCTCGTTCCCGCCACAAAGTCGACAGGTATATCCGCCTCCCTCAGCGCTTTGATGACGCCGATATGCGCGCACCCCCTTGCTCCGCCGCCGCCCAATGCCAAACCAACCTTTTTCATATAATTAAAAATTAAGAATTAAGAATTAAAAATTGGTTTTGACTGAATTTTTCCCATTTCATATTCACGTACTTCTTTATTTTCTCCTTAAATTTCTCTACATCAAACTCTTCGGCGTGCTTTCTGATTTTCCCGGGATCAAATTCCATTTTTTTAAATTTTTCCATGGCTGCTGAGAGGGAATCAATCGTCTGTTCTTCAAAAAATACTCCGGTTACGCCTTCTTTCATGCTGTCCAGACTACCGCCTTTATTGAGGGCGATGACCGGACGGCCGGCGGACATGGCCTCCAGTGGTACAATCCCAGCGTCTTCGATCTGAGGGAAGATGAAGGCTTTGCAGTTCGCGTACAGCTCTTTCAGTTCGTTTTCTGACACTCTGCCTAATATTTCAACCGTTGGTCCTGCCAGCTTCCTGATCTTTTTGTAATCCGGGCCCATACCCACAATTTTAAGCGGCAGTTTCAGTTTATTAAACGTTTCAACGATCA
>CAZSOH010000189.1:0-1879 GCA_964608535.1 uncultured Candidatus Peribacteria bacterium | reverse complement strand
AATATCATTGAAAGTAAAACCTAGATTGCCATAGCTGCTTTCGATAGGCTGATTAGACAATTCACCTTTAAACTGGAAGGAGTCCAGCATGTTCTGGATCAGGGGCAGATTTTTGTCGAAATCTTCGGTTAGGTCATCATAATCAATCGTAAACTCATAATCTTCGTCGCGGACAGAAACAGACATCCGTTTCCGGATCTGCTGGTATTTACGCCCTTCGTATTCAAAGGTAAACAGAAAACCCTCAAGACCTCCGAGGACAACCTGATCATTTTTGTAAACCAGTTTACGTCCCCCCAGGTTTTTGATGATTTCATCCAGCCTTTCTTTGGCAGACAGATGACGTTCGTCTTTAGGAATCTGATTGTAATAAACAGACACATTTCCTTCATAATTACCCCGCTGTACCGCTTGGGCCAGCAGATCCACTGAACGTTTCTCGCGGCTTTTCTGGAAGCGGAAATCACCCGCTGCTGCGATCTCAAACGGCGGATCATCAAAACTGATCGTATCGGGAAGTTTTGGGTCTTTAAGGGGGGATTGAGTGAATTTAAACGTATCAAGAGCGGGCTGGAGCGCTTTTTCCTGCTTCTCAGATTCGTCTAAATCAATCGAATAACTGATCCCGACCATAGTGTATCCATAGGGGATATAAATCGTCGTGTTTTTATTGGAATAACTGGTGTAAGTGATCTTAAATGCCTTTTGCCCCGCAAAAGTAATTTCCTCTTTTTTATAGTCCGGATAATTTTCCTGAAGGTTTTCCAGCTCTTCATCCAGCTTATCCAGATAACCCTGGTCAATCTCAAAAGGATAGTCGGAAGTAAAAACACTGAAGCCGACAGGGTTGCTCAGATTCTTCTGGGTGGCAAAAAAACTATCGTCATTGATTTCAAGAAACTCCCACCCCTTAGGTAGGCTGACCGACAGGTGCGGGTAATCTTCCTGACGATATTTAAGATCATCATTCGCCTTTTCCAGCCGGGCCAGTTCCGCGCTCAGAAGGGCTTCAGTTTTCAGGTCTTCAGTGGGAGTCTGGGTGATATGTTCATCAATCCAGCTTCGGGCTTCCCGGAGATCCAGAAAGAACCCGACATTCTCCGCGTAGGAACGGATGTAAGTCGGAATACCGATATAATTCCCATTGGGGTCAAGCGCGGTTCCCCCGCTGCTCCCGTGATCAAAGTCGGTATCCGTTTTAAAGTAATTGCGGTCATTAAATTTTTCAAAACCGCTGATCTGCCCCTTGGTAATTGTAATCGTCTCGCCGCCGCTTCCCGGATAGCCCACCACGGTCACCTGCATCTCTTCTTTTGGCGCGATATTCGACTGATAATCCAGAAATTTCAGCGGAGGCACCTCATTGCCGAAAACATCTTTATCGTTGATCTTTAAGAGGGCGATGTCCATATCCTTATCATTGGCGATCAGCCGGGCAGTGTACTGGCAGCGTGGTTCATCCTTTACTGCGAAAGTGATGCAAACCTCAAAACCATCCAGAGGTTTAAATTCATCTTCGTCAAAAATCACATGATGATTGGTGACGATGATGCCGTCAGGACTGATAATCGTTCCCGAACCGCTTCCGATGGGAAGCACCTGATCAATAAACAGCTTTTTGTAACTGGTTACTTTAACCGTTGGATTCATCTGGCTGTAATCTTCGCTGGCATGCGTAAGGCCGGTAAAGACAAAGAAGGCGAGGATAAAAAGAGATAGTTTTTTAAGCATGGTATAGGGTATTTAAGTGGGCTTTAGTGTATCAGATTTAAAAGCTTATAAAAAGTCGTCAAATTTTATCACACCCTTGCTCCTGATAATCAGATAGGTTAAGATAAACCAACGTGATTAAGATCAATTTTTAATTCTTAATTCTTAA
>CAZSOH010000188.1:0-1922 GCA_964608535.1 uncultured Candidatus Peribacteria bacterium | reverse complement strand
CAATAATCTTCGAAGCCTCCGCAAAGTTAATATTGTCAGCCGGTTTAAACGAACCGTCCGGATAACCCCCGATCACGCCTTCATCTTTTGCCATACAGACAAAAGGGGCAAACCAGGCATTGCCCTGAACATCAGGGAAGGGGAGCGGGTTATCAGAAAGGCAGGCGGCGATATCTTCAGGATCAGCAACCGCGTTCATGATAATCTTCGTAAACTCCGCCCGGTTGATGACCTGATCGGGCTTAAACGTGCCATCGGGATACCCTGAAACAATATTTTCCGACTGCACATAATTGATGGCTGTGTAATTCGCATGGCCGGAATGGACATCCGTAAAAGCGGCTTTTGCCGACGGTGTAAAGAAGAGGCAAATACAAAATAGAAAATACAAAACAGAAAATTTCCTCATAATTTTGATGTTGAAAGTATACAGTGATTTTAGCATTAAACAGCTTTACTCCGCCCGCTTTATTTTTATGCTGATCGGCTTCATGGTTTTCCCGAATCCGTCACCATAAATATAAAACATAATGGGTTCAATCGTAGCGCCGTTCTCTGTCACATCAACCAGCCTTCCGCCTCCGGGTTCCTGCTGGGGGATAGCGGTGGCTCCCTCAAAAATATCCAGCTTCTGGGCGCCGCCCAGGCCGCAGTCAACCGTAACAGGGGGGACGTTATATTTTACATTTTCATCCACAATATTAAATGTCCAGCCGGTTTCCTTCATGGTGTTCCTGAGGTCGACAATCAGGTCGGCGCTGAATTTAACGGGTGCGTGGGTGTAATGACAGCCTCCCATGTTATAAGGTTCCATCTGTTCCACATAATCGTAATGGAGTTTCCATTTTCCGAGATAGCCGTATTTGGCTCCCTTCGGAGGATCTTCCACCATATCCCCCCAGGTCTTTACATCAACCTTCCCTTTTGAACCGCCATCCAGATTAAACGAAACTCCGAGCCCGAATGAGGCATCGCGGTGGTCAGACTGGTCGATGGTGTAACAGCTTTGGTAGGTTTCCATCGTCAGGTCTGTCTTTTCAATCGGATTTTTCGGGCTGGCATTGCTCACAATCAGATTGACCTGCAGAATATCTTCTTTGTCGGCATCCAGGCAGAAAGAGCGTTTGCTGCGGTCCGACCAGTCTTCGATGTACTCTTCACCCCTTTCCTTCGGGTAAATGATGGCCTTGATGCGGCCCCCTTGGCCGGTGAAGTTTCTAAGGTCGGCAAAATCAATCCGTTTCACTTCGCCGTCTTTAAGTCCGTTATACACTTCAATAACCTGCGAGGTGAGCGGTTTTAAATTGGCGGTATTGAGAGTGATGGGGGCGGGAGTTTCCAGGGTGAACTGCTTCGCGTTATCCCCTAAAGACGTGCTGTCGTCCGGGAAGAAGCCGCTCTGGTCGGTATAATACTTTGCCGGAGCGGTATTGAAGTTCCAGAGTGAAAAATCAGACCACACATCTTTCAGTTTATCAGGAACGGCCTTATCAACCGTTTCGATGGCGTTTAAGCCCAGGTCACAGCCATAAAAAATCCGGCGCACCGCTTCGGGGTCATGGTACTTTTGCACCAGATAAAAAGGGAAGAGGTACGATCCGTACACATGCTTTTTATCCTTGAGGGTCAGGCTTTTCTGGGGCTCGAGGAGAAAATTAGGGATATGCTGCTGTTCAGAGTTTATATTGGGGTAAACATAATCTTCCGCCCAGGTCGCTGAACCTTCCAGCCACCAGATATTCTGCTTCCCGCGGCAGTTGAAGCGTCTCTGGAAGGCATGGAAGAGTTCATGAACCGTAATGGTTTTGAGTTCATCACTTAAAAGGTCGCTCCGGATCAGGATAAAATTAGTGTTTTTCCCGATGTCACGGATGTTCACGCCGGAAAAGGTAAATCCGGCAGTGCCTTTGGCGTATTTGCCT
>CAZSOH010000187.1:0-1949 GCA_964608535.1 uncultured Candidatus Peribacteria bacterium | reverse complement strand
AAACAAGGACCAGAGGAGCAAAGATTATTCAGATCTTAAAAATAAATACCGCCCTTCCCACGCAGATTTTGTTTACGACGCGAAATACGGATTCCGGGATTACCGGGGCGGAGGAAGGGCCAGCGCCCGCGAAACCATCGGCCGTGTCGCCGCCGGCGCGATTGCCCGGAAAATAATGCCGAAGATGACGATTACCGCAAAACTAGTCGAGCCCAACCTAAAAACCATTGAAACCGTCCGCACAGAAGGAGATTCCATCGGCGGCCTGATTGAATGCACAATCAAAAACGTGCCAGCGGGCCTGGGAAGCCCTGTTTTTGAAAAACTGGACGCCAGGCTGGCTCAGGCTATGCTCAGCATCCCGGCAACAAAAGGTTTTGAAATCGGCAGCGGATTTAAATGTGTGGGCATGAAAGGATCAGAGCACAATGATGAATTCATCGCCAAAAACGGAAAAATCACCACCAAAACCAACAACGCGGGAGGTGTACTGGGTGGGATAAGCAATGGTAATGACATCATATTCAGGGTTGCCTTCAAGCCCACCGCCTCTATCGCTAAAAAACAGCAAACTGTAAATCAGGAAAGGGCCAAACAAACCCTTGAGATCAAAGGCCGTCACGACCCCTGTGTCGCCCTCCGGGCCGCACCGATTGTGGAAGCTATGGCCGCCTTAGTGCTGGCAGACGAATATCTGATTCAGAAAACAGTAAAATGAAAAAGAAAATAAAAATAATCGGTAACAAAACCAACGCGCTGTTCGATGAATGGAGTTTTGTGCACGCCACCACCTTTTTTATCCTGACCAAGCTGTTTTTAATCAAGCTGGAAATCTTCACCGCTATCCTCCTGCTCATCGTCCTCGCGTACGGCTGGGAAAGCATCGAACGGTATCTGGAAAACCAGAACAAACTGTTCCAGAAATACTTCAAGGAAAAGGAATGCTGGGCCAACCGCTACATCGGAGACCCGATCTCAAACACGATTGGTTTTATCCTGGCCTATCTGATCAGTTGAAAAGTAAAGCGCAGTATAAACACCCTGTTTTTTAGCTTTTTGTATTTTGAGGTAAGCAGGCGTATACTGAGGAATACAAAATAACCAAAAAACAAAATGAAAAAAATAAATGCCGTAAAATTAGGTTTAGCCATGGGCATCAGCTTTGCGCTTTATTTCTTCCTGCTCGTCCTCTTCGCCTTGTACTTCAACTGGGGAAATGCCTTTGTCGAAGTCATAGGCAGTGTTTACCGGGGGGTCGACGTAAGCTGGACCGGCGCGCTGTTAGCGCTGCCATGGACATTCGTCGATTTCTTCATCGGCGGCTTCCTGATCGGATGGATTTACAACAAACTCCCTTAATTTTTTTATTTCTTTATCCCTAATCTTATGAATCACATGGCAAATAAATACGCTTATGGCATCATCTCAGAAATCTCATTTTTTGCGCTCCTTTATTACGCGCAGTACTTGCTGAATGTTGATGGAAACCTATGGGTAAGTTCTCTGTTTTTATGGGTGCTGTCTAACATTTCAATCGCTTTTTGCCCGGCCATGGGAAAATGCCACAAATAGCTTTATATCTCCTTAATCCGACACAAAATGATCAAATCCCCACTTAACCCCGAAACCTTAATCCTGCGGCTTGAACCCGAAGGGCCGCTGGCCGCTTCTGATTTTGAAAAAGTGGCCGAAACAGCTGACCCTGTTATTCAGGACAAGGGACATCTGAACGGAGTCCTGATTTTAGCCCCCTCTTTCCCTGGCTGGGAAGGTTTTGATGGCATGCTCGCCCACATGGAATTCGTCAAAAACCATCATCAGAATGTCAATAAAGTTGCCCTGGTAACCGAAGACCATCTGATGAAATTGGCCGCTGAACGGATCGGAGGCTATCACTTCCTGCATCCGGAAATAAAAACTTTTGAATCCGAAAAAGAAGCTGAAGACTG
>CAZSOH010000186.1:0-1972 GCA_964608535.1 uncultured Candidatus Peribacteria bacterium | reverse complement strand
ATCCTCTGCCTCAACCCGGGCCCGTGTATTACCGCTAAAGACATAATCAACATACAGTTTTTGACTAAAAGGTTCAGCCAGTTCGATTGCACAGCTGTGAAGGGAATCCATTTTAAGCCGGTCTGAATTATAATTCAGCGTTCCCTGGACGATCAGATCGGCTACCTGGTCTTTTTCGGGGGTTCCGCAGCCTGCCCCAAGATACAGCAGGTATTTTTCTTTTGTCCCGGGGTGTGTGATGGTGATATTCCGCCGGCTGATGACCTCATCAATGGTGATCCGGTAGGAAGCATCCGCGCGGGCGCCAGGAATTGATAGCGAAATAGAAACAAGCAGAATGGCTAAAAGAAAAATTTTCTTCATTTGGATTTAGTTAATCGTAAACATTTTTTCAGATAAACGCCCTTATTCGCAACACGAATATCAGCGATAGAGAGGACCGAGTCATTCCGGTCAACAATAATGGGGATTGATTTTCGTTCGGCCCGGGGAATTTTTGAGTCGGTAAAGAAATCCTGGATCTTTTTAGACCCTTTCATGCCTGCGGGCTGGAAGCGGTCGCCCGGTTTCCATTGCCGCACATAAATAAGCTTATCTCCTTTGTAGCGAATCGAGTATGACCCCCAGAGGGTAGTGCCGGAGTCAATTTTTTGTTTCTTCAGATGAGGAGTTTGACTCTGCTGAGTTTCCAGATAAACTTCATCATACTGAAGATGAAACGTTACATCGGAGAAAATCTTCTTTTTTCCCGTTGCGCCTTTAAAAATAAACTCCATTAATTCATCAATATGTTTGCGGTAAATATCCTGACGGCCAATGATGTTCAGAAGTACTTCAGCCTGTAACATTTTTGGCAATGTTACAAAATCCAGCCGGCTGAAACGATGGTCTTTAATATGCTTTTCTGCCCAGGCTGCAGTCCGGCGGACAACTTCGTCATGCTGCCTTCTGGCAAGTTCGGAAAGTTGTAATAGTTTCGAGGCAAATTGTTTATCCTTCTTTTTAAGCTCAGGAATAACCTCATGGCGTAAGCGGTTCCGTCTGAAGCCCGGGTCAAAATTAGACAGGTCATGACGATAAGCCAGCTTGTTTTTTTCGGCATATTTCAGAATTTCAGACTTTGGAATAGAAAGCAGTGGCCGCAGAAGATGACCGGAAAGCATGTTCATACCGCAAAGCCCTCTCATGCCGGCTCCCCGCTCGGCATGGAGCAGGATCGTTTCAATCTGATCATCCTGATGATGAGCCACCGCAATGTATTTAGCCCGCTGGGCCTGCCTGACTTTTTCAAAAAAACCATAACGGGCTTTCCGCCCCTCGTTTTCTAAATTCCCTCTTTTTGGCAGTTTGACGCGGCTGGTCACAAAAGGCACTTTCCATTTTTGGGCCAACTCGATAACAAATGCCTCATCAGCGTCACTGTCGTTCCCGCGGAGCGTATGGTTAAGGTGAACAAGGGTGATTTGATATCCGAGCTTCTTTAAAACATGGGCCAGCACTACGCTGTCCGCTCCGCCGGACACACCGACCACCACCTTTTTAAAGACGGGCAGGTCAGACAATGTTTTCTTAATGTCGTTTAATACTTTCATGCTAAACATATCATACCATCAAATAGCCTGTAAGTTGACAAGCGCTTGTCAACTTACAGACGGATCGCTTGTCAACTTACAGACGGATCGCTTGTCAACTTACAGGTTGATCGCTTGTCACCTTACAAGCTGATTATCTAAAGCTTTTAATGCAAAAATGCCCTGGCGCCCGTAAACACCATCGCAATCCCATGCTCGTCAGCCGCCTTAATTACCTCCTCGTCTTTAATCGAACCGCCCGGCTGAATAATGGCAGTTATTTTCCGTTCTGACGCCCGCTCAATGCTGTCGGGGAAGGGGAAGAAAGCATCGGAAGCCATCACAGATCCGTCTTCACGGTCCAGAGCTTTCTTGATGGCCAGTTCCACCGCGTCGACACG
>CAZSOH010000185.1:0-1983 GCA_964608535.1 uncultured Candidatus Peribacteria bacterium | reverse complement strand
GGGGCTTTTTGAACAATTTCACCCAAAATACCTGCCAGGCCCACAAAAAACAGGCGTATAAATATTCATCCTGCATCAGCCCCCCTCCCCCTAAAATCACCGCATCAACTGATCTGAGCGCCTCAACAGACCGTTTAAAACCATTTCTGAAAAAAGACCGAAACCCTAATGGAAACAGAGGGGCGGTTTTCACCCCTAATTCTTTGTGGGTTTGATCGGGATTTGCTGAAAAAACGGTAAATTCATGGTCCGTATGGCTTTTTAAGATAGCGCGCAGTATTGCCTCATCACCCACATTGGTCGCCCCGTAATTTCCGATCAGTCCAATTTTCATAGGTTTTATTATACCAAAATGCCTGCCAGGCAGGCGCTGATCAACTTCACAACGATTTACCAGGACGCATTATTCAGACGCTTTATCCTTAGATTCACCCTCTTCCTCACCAGACTCTGCTGCTTTTTCTTCAGTTGGTTCTGGTGCTTCACCGGCATCCTCAGCAGACGGCATATCTGCCGTCTCTACGGCATTTCCTGATGTTTCGGTCTTTTCTTCCTCCTTAGATTCTTCTGCTGGCTTTTCTTCCTTTTCGCCTTCAGACGACGCAGGCTCTTGCGTCTCTACAGCTTCGGGTTCGGCTGTTGCCATCCTTTCATCATCAGCGGACGGCATGTCTGCCGCCCCTACGGCATCGTTTGATGTTTCGGCACCTTCGACAGGCTCAGTGCCTTCGGCTTTTTCTGGATTGGCCGCAACTTCTTCTTTTTTACGTTTTTCTTCCGCATTGACCGCCTCCTGAATCATCGCCTCCATCCTTGCTTCCTCTTCCGCCCTTTCTTTATCGGTCACATGCCTTTCCTGAAGCCTTGCTGACTTACCGGAACGTTCACGCATGTAATAAAGTTTTGCCCGTCTTACTTTAGCCTTCTTTTTAACTTCAATTTTAGTGATGTTCGGTGAATGGAGAGGAAACGTTTTTTCTACTCCAATCCCCTGAACAACTTTTCGGACCGTAATGGTTTTTTCAACCCCGGCTCCGTGCCCCGCTTTGATCACTAAACCTTCAAAAGCCTGAACACGCTCTTTGTCGCCTTCTTTGATTCTCTGGTGAATCCGCACCGTGTAACCGGCTTTAACTTCCGGCACTTTCTTTTGATGTGCTTTTTGTACGTCGTGAATGAGTGGATGCATTTCTAAATAAGGACTAAGGATTAAGGACTCCCGCCTACCCCTTCGACGCTTCGACAAGCTCAGCGCTCAGGGTTCGGACGGGCAGGAAGGACTATGCCTTCGAAATTTGCTTGTATAATTTAGGGAAGTTCTTACAGTAAATCAAGAGAAATTTCGCTAGCGAACCCGTTCTAACTCTTTTTTCAACTTATTAATAGCTACAATAGTGGTTTCGTCCGACAAGAGGTCGCGGATAAACTTATCCTTGCATTCGAGCCGATAAAGAAAATCCCGTTTGGTCATATTTGTAAACTTGAGGTCTTTGCCCATTTTTGAACTTTCTGTCAGTACTTTCTGCAGGGCGTCGTTATCAATATCTCCGACTAAAAGGAGGTCAACCGCGGATTCCTTGCCGACAAAAACACCTGAAAGCAGGAGCAGTTCTACTTCTCCCATTTTTCCGATCTTGCGGATCAAATCGCTGTCATTGTTCATGGCTTTCATCAGAATATCCCGCAGTTCATTAAAAATAATGAAATCTTTATTGGTGTAGTAAAATTTCTTCCGGTTTTTTACACGGCTTTTCAGCAAGCCGATCTTCTTTAAATTGTCCAGTTCCCGCCGAATGGAATTGATTTGCTCATCAAGCTTTCGGGTTAACTCACGAATAAAGAACTCTTCGTCGGGGTTCAGCAGGAAGGTGGTGAGTAACTTTATGCGGGCTTTTGAGCTAAACAGAGCTTTTAGCATAGAAGAAATGAAATAAAAAAATAAGGCGAACTATTTTAAAAATGATCTTGCCTTTTTATTTATTT
>CAZSOH010000184.1:0-1990 GCA_964608535.1 uncultured Candidatus Peribacteria bacterium | reverse complement strand
CAGGCATCGAAGAACTCCCCCCTTTCTCCGACAAAGAGCTCAAACTCCTGACGGACCTGATCAAAAATTTTGATGAAAAGGAGGCTGAAAAAGTTAAAAAGATCGAAAAAACCACCAATCACGACGTGAAAGCGGTTGAATACTACATTAAGGAAAAACTGGAAAAGAGCACCCTCAAAAAACAGTTGGAATTCATCCATTTTGCCTGCACCTCCGAAGACATCAATAACCTGAGCCATGCCCTGATGCTCAAAGGGGCGATGGAGGATGTCATCCTTCCGGAAATGACAGGTCTGCAGAAAGAGCTGGCAAAACTCGCGAAGAAATGGCAGAAACATCCCCTCCTCTCGCTGACTCACGGCCAGCCTGCCACCCCCACCACCGTCGGAAAAGAGCTGAAAGTGTTTGCAAAACGCCTGGAACGGCAAATCGACCATCTAAAGAAACAGGAATACCTGGGTAAACTAAATGGCGCTACCGGCAGTTTCAACGCCCATTTATCCGCTTATCCAAATGTAAACTGGATGAAGTTGAGCAAAAATTTTGTTCAGAATTTAGGACTGACACATAATTCCCTCACCACTCAGATTGAAGAACATGATTTTCAATCCGAACTATTCGATCATATCGCCCGCTTCAACACGATTTTAATCGACCTAAACCGCGACATCTGGATGTACATCAGCCGCGGCGTATTCAGACAAAAAGTGATCGCCGGCGAAGTCGGCTCTTCGACCATGCCCCACAAGGTAAACCCGATCGACTTTGAAAATTCGGAAGGAAATCTAGGGCTCGCGAACGCCCTCCTCCGGCACCTTTCCGAGAAGCTTCCCATCTCAAGAATGCAGCGGGACCTGACTGACAGCACCGTCCAACGCAACAACGGCGTCGCTTTAGGTTACAGTTTATTGGCATATAAAAGCGCTTTAAAAGGCCTTGGAAAACTTGAATTGAACAAAAAAGTTGTACAAAAAGAATTAGATGAAAACTGGGCCCTTCTGGCCGAACCAATCCAGACTGTCATGCGCAAACACGCCGTCCCGAAAGCCTATGAAAAACTGAAGGAGCTGACCAGAGGAAAAGTTGTGAACAAAAAAGTTGTACAAGAATTCATCAAAGACCTTCAAATCCCGCAGGAAGATAAGGAAAGACTCCTTAAGCTTTCTCCTGAAACTTATATTGGAATGGCCGACAAACTTTAAAAAATGATCACTTTAGTCTTAAGCCGGCTTAGAACTTAAGACTTAGGACATAAGACTATGACAAATCGCTCTGCCCTCAAAGCCGCCGGCCGCAAGTTCAGAACTCATCGCATGAGCCGCCGTGTTCAGAATATTGCCGTTTCCGCCATCAAAGAGATGATGCTCCTTTCGTCAGAAATGGAAAATCCCCTGCTTCTCGCCCAGGGAATTCCCGCGGAAGACACACCTAAACACATCAAACAGGCGATCAAAAAAGCAGTGAACGGCCCCAGGGCCTCAAAATACTCCCTTCTCTCGGGCATGAAAGAAACCCGCGAAGCCGTAGTAAAGCGATATAAACGCTCGTACGGTGTGGATTTTGACGCCGATCTGAACATCGGAATCACCGCCGGCGGTATGGAAGCCTGCATGATCTCCTGCCTGGCCACCATCGACCCCGGAGATGAAGTGATTTTGATCGCCCCCTGTTTTTCCAGCCATATCGAACAGATTTTAACCTGCGAAGGCGTTCCGGTATTTGTAAACTGCGACGAAAAAAACGGCTGGAAGCTCGACCTGAATGCCGTGGAAGCCGCCATCACCGCAAAAACCAAAATGATTCTGGTCACCAACCCCAGCAACCCGACCGGAGCGGTATTCCCCGAAGAACAAGTGCGGGCGCTCTGCGGACTGGCGCTCAAAAACGACCTTTTTATACTGGCGGATGAAACTTACGATTTTCGGACAAAAGACAACGGTCCTTTCTTCAGCTTCCTCCATGTGCCTGCAAACGCCACACACCCCCCCCC
>CAZSOH010000183.1:0-1990 GCA_964608535.1 uncultured Candidatus Peribacteria bacterium | reverse complement strand
TACCATCGGCCACGCTTTTTCCAGTGAAATGGCAGTGGCGATGGGTAAGGCGGTGTAAGGAATTCCGGCGATTACATCAAATTCCAGTTTTTCAGCCAGCTCAATCATGGCTTTGCTGATCATTTTGAGTACGTCCGGGTAAGATACCAGAAGCCGCAGATCAATATAAATAGGGGATATAATGCCGGATTTTAGGGTGAATTCGCCAAACTTCACGGCGCCGATCCGGTGCAGGGCCAGGGCAATATCTTTTTTCATTAATGGGGAGGTTAAATGATTTGATTGAATTGTAGCAGTTTTTAAAGTGATTTCGAAGATGTTTACATTGATCACTATATCAGGGTAGAATTGTTGCGCTTCGCTAATAAAGGCCCATGGTGTAATGGCCCGCCTGAGGCGGGCAACGGTCTCCAAATATAGTCAGATGAATTATTTTGTATATATACTGAGAAGCGATAAGGATGATAAAAGGTATGTTGGAATGACATCTAATATCGTAAGCAGACTATTGGAACATTTCCTTGGCGAAGTTAAGTCGACATCAAAAAGACGACCACTTGAATTGATTCATTGTGAATCATTTAGCGGGAAGCGAGAGGCGATGCAGCGTGAGAAGTTCTACAAAAGCGGAAAAGGCAGAGAATATTTAAAAGAGAATAATTTATAGGCCCATGGTGTAATGGTAGCACAACGGTCTCCAAAACCGTTTGTCCGGGTTCGAGTCCTGGTGGGCCTGCCATCTATCTGATTATCTCTGTGTTTTGATGGGGCAAAACCGTTTGTCCGAGTTCCCCGCCTAAGGCGGGCTGGTGGGCCTGCCACTTTCTAAAGTAACGCGAGCATAATCCCGATTCCTGCCGCAAAACTGATCAACTGAAACAAGGATCTTTTAGGTTTTACTTCTTTGTGGAGTTCCGGAATCAAGTCAGCGTTGGCGATGTAGAGAAAGCCTCCGATGGTGATGGGAATGGCGTATTGGGTGATTGTATCCTGAGCTAAACCAGACAGCAGGACGATCAATGCACCAACGGCTGAGGTGAGGGCGGTCAGAAAGTTAAAGATCAGCGCTTTTTTTGCCTTCATTCCCGCATGGAGCAATACGCCAAAATCACCCATTTCCTGGGGAATTTCATGTAATATCACAGCAATCGTGGTGGCGATTCCGACAGGGATACTGAGCATATAGCTGCCCGCGATTAGAACACCGTCTATTAAATTATGAACAGCGTCACCCACTAAGTTCATGGTGGCCAATGGGTGATTATGGTCTTTGGCGGCAGACATGTGGCAGTGTCTCCAGTGAAGGATTTTCTCTAAGATGAAAAAACCAGCAATTCCTGCCAGGATCAATGCTGAACTAGTAAGACTGATTCCATGCTCTTTCGCCATTTCAGGCAACAAGTGGAGAAAGACATCTCCAAGCATAGCTCCGGCAGCAAAAGAAACAAAGAAAAGGAGGAATTTTTTTATAAAGCTCTGTTTAACCGCAATGATAATAATCCCGATTAAGGAAATCAGGCTAATAATCAGGACGCTGATTAAAGTGTAGATCCAAACGGGAGTCATAAAGTTGCGGGTTAGTTAGCACAATTATTACACACACCTTCAAAATTAAACTGATGGCTTATGATTGAAAATCCTTTTAGCTGGCCTGATAATTTGCCAATGATTTTGCTGCAGGATTCTGCAGGAATGTTAGTAATAGCGTTACATTTCTTACATTCAAAATGGTGATGATGATCAGTTTTTTTCCAGCAGTATCTTTTCTGATTATCGCTAAAAGTATTTTCTTCGATTATGTTTAGCGCCGCTAACCTTTTTATCTGACGGTAAATTGAACTTGGGTTTGGGAAAAAGTTATGTTTATTTAACTGTTCAGCGATTTCTTTTAAGGTTAAGGGCTTTTTTATTTTATATAGATGAGTGGTTAATTCTTTCACTAAATGAGTGAAATAAACTCCGTTTTGCTCCAGTAATTTCTTAATTTCTT
>CAZSOH010000182.1:0-1994 GCA_964608535.1 uncultured Candidatus Peribacteria bacterium | reverse complement strand
CTGGCGCTTATCTTCTTCACCCTGACCGACTTCGTAGAAGAAATGATTCTTTTTTATCCCTATTCCGCAGCTGTCGATTTGCTGGGTCAGCGAAAGATCAAGGTGTTCATTTCTGTGCTGAGCGAAATCCCACACCATCAGTTTGCAGGTCGCTGAGCCGAAATGGCTGTTTTCCGGTTTTATCATCTCGTGCATCATCACTTTCAGGAAGTGGGGCGGGTAGTACATGTCATTACTGCAGCAGAGATAAAATTCCCCCTCCATTTTACTGATGAGCTTGTTGTGCCCGCCGCTGTGCCACAAATTATCACCTTTCTCAATTTGTATACGGTCGTAGAGGTCCGGAAGTTCCTTTTTTATAAATTCAAAGGCTTCCCCTTTGGGGCTCTGATCCCGCACCAAAACTTCAAGATCGGGATAATCCTGATTGACCAGGCTCTGGAGGCTGACTTTTAAGTGCGGATTGATGCCATGAAGGACCAGGCCGGCGGTGACTTTAGGGTATTTCATTCTTGAAATTAGTGCGACTGCGAGTCTCAAGCGCGTTATACTTGCCCTTGAGACTAATGAGAGTTTATCATATTCGCACTTTAATCAATAGCTATGCGAGAGCCTAAATGTCCTTATTTCGCTTTGCCGGATACTGGATTCAGGGGAAAATGCGGAGGGTGCGTAACTCAGCACATCCCTTATGAGCTTCAGTTAGAGAACAAGAAAAAAAGAGCCCAACAGGTTACTGGTTTTGATGATGTGCAGGTTTTTTCTGACAGTGAGTGGTTTTACCGCAACCGGATGGATATGGTCTTTACGGACGAGGGGATAGGTTTTAGGCAGAAGAAGAGCTGGCGGTGGCGGGTTGATATTAAGGAATGCGCCATATCTAATCCACGGCTTAATGAGCTGATTAAGGAGATTCGGGATGAGTTTTCGGATGCGGATGATTTTGAACCGAAAGAACATACGGGCACCTACCGGTACGCGGTGATCCGCACTCCCCAAAATGATTCATCCATTTCGTTTGTGCTGAATAAGGATTCTTCTAAATGCGGTGAAGCCGTGGAGAAAATTAAAGCGTTTGCGGCCAAAACTTCTGCCAATAATATTCTGGTGACTTATATGCTGGCCAAAACGGATATGAGTTATGGGGAGGAATTTGTTGTGATTAAGGGGTCGGATATGCTTGAGGAAGAGCTGATGGGGAGAAAATTTCATTACAGCGCTCAGGGATTTTTCCAGAATAACCACAAAATGGCGGAGGAGATGCATAAATTTGTAAATTCCAAATTGTTGCTCAATCGGGGCTCAAATCGGGGTGTGCATCTTCTTGATCTTTATGGTGGTGTGGGGACGTTTGGGATTATCAATGCGGATCTTTTTGAAACGGTGAAGACGGTGGAGAGTTTTGAGGGCTGTACGGTTGCCGCAAAGGCTAATATTGAGCGGAACCAGACTGACAATGTGGAGGCGATCTGTATGGATGCGGTTCAGCTAAAAAAGCTCACACTTCCTTCGCCCTTATTTGTGGTCACTGATCCGCCCCGCAGCGGAATGCACCCAAAGACTATTGAGCAGCTGATTAAAATCAAGCCCGAAGTTATTATTTATATTTCCTGCAACATAAAACAGCTTGAAAAAGACCTGCCGAAATTTAAAAAGCATTATGCGTTAAAATCGGTGGCGGTTTTTGATCTGTTTCCTCAGACCAACCACATGGAGACGGTGGTCGAGTTGATAAAATCGGACTAGGCTTATACAATTCGAGGTGAGCCCATGCAAATTAAGCGTGAACCAGCCATCATCTCTTTTTCTCCACAACGCTTTGTCCGAAAGACTTTTTTTGTGATGCTTTTTATTGAGCTTTTTATTTTGCTTTCGGATCTGTTTCTGAATTACCAGCAATGGATTTCCTCCCGTTCCCTGAGGCGTTTTTTTAATATTACCCGCGAGGACAGTCTCGCCAACTGGTTTTCCAGCATGCAGTCACTTCTGGTGTC
>CAZSOH010000181.1:0-2047 GCA_964608535.1 uncultured Candidatus Peribacteria bacterium | reverse complement strand
AGAGAACGCCATTCTGAAGGCGGAGCATTTTGGACGCATGGCCAACCTCCCCGCCATTGCCGACGACTCAGGCATTGTAATTGAAGCCCTTCAGGGAGAATTGGGAATCCACACAAGACGTTGGGGGGCAGGAGCTGATGCCAGTGATGAAATTTGGCTGAACCACTTTCTGAATCGAATGGCCTCCGAAGAAAACCGGAAAGCCCGATTCATCAGCACCGTTGCCTTATATCGGCCTGGAGAAGAAACGCTGACATTCAGAGGAGAATGCGAAGGAATCATATTACCTGAACCACAGGTTGAACTGGAGCCCGGCATTCCCCTGTCAGCCGTCTTTCTGCCAAACGGTAAAAATAAGGTCTTTTCTGCTCTGGAAAAAAAGGAAAAAAATGCAATCAGCCACAGAGGATGGGCTATAAGAAAATGCCGCGATTATCTGCTTAGACACCATCTATGAACCGGATTGAAAATCCATCAGAGGATTTTGAAGCACTTTTGGAAGAATTTTCAACCCCGGAAGCCATTGAAGCCGCCAAAAAAGACAAAACGAGAGGCGAAACAAAACCTGCCGCGCCAATAGACATCAGCAAATCTCTGCCCAGTGTTCAGGACCGACTCGACCTGCACAATTTATATCTGGACGAAGCTCTCAGGCGCACCACCGCCTACATCAATAACGCTATCCGAAACGGTCTCCAAACCGTCGAAATTATCACTGGCAAAGGCCATCATTCCAAAAATGCGACCCCCGTTTTAAGGGGGCGGATCTTTGAAAGAATCATGGAACTAAAACGGCAGGGGCTAGTACTGAGTGCCCGCTGGGAGAAGAAAACAGAATCAAAAAGCGGTTCAATCATCGTTTACTTAAAAAACTGAATCCCGTACAATACTAAGTGGCGAAAAATGCGTCCCGAATGCAACAAGGACGACATTGAAGTCCGCAGTGAAATGAGGGCAAAATTGTGAAAATCTGCGGAATGAAATGAAGAAGATTATTTACAATTTTGAGCATTTTCCCATTGAATGAACCTCATAAAATAAATTTAAGCAGAGCTATACAACAATTCCTGGAGCACTGCGAGATCGGAAAAAACCAATCCAAAAGAACTCTGATCAGTTATCAGCATTATCTGGGGAGATTTTTGGAATTTGCAAGTGACATTGAACTCAATAAGATCAACCTGAGTCTCATTAATAAATACCGGCTTTACCTCAACCGCTTTGAATTCAGACTGCACGAAACCCTGAGCATCAAAACTCAGAATTATCATCTGATCGCCCTCAGAGCCTTTTTAAAATTCTGCGCCAAGAACGACTGGGAAACGTTAGCGCCGGAAAAAGTAGACTTGGCAAAAATACCTGAGCGCCATGTAGAATTTTTGAGCCGTGATGAGCTCGAAAGACTTTTTCAGACAGTTGATGACGGCAAACTGACCGGGCTCAGGAACCGGGCTATTCTGGAAATGCTTTACTCCACAGGCCTGCGTATCAGCGAACTCACCAATTTAAATAGACAGAATGTCGACTTTGAAAAAGGTGAGTTTGCCGTGAGAGGAAAAGGGCAGAAAGTACGTATTGTTTTCCTTTCCGAAAGGGCAAAAGGGTGGCTGAAAGAATATCTGGATGAAAGGGATGATAATTTCGACCCGCTCTTCCTCAACCACCGCCGCCCCCGGAACAAAAAAAAGGATGATCTGGACTTAAAAGGAGAACATCGGCGGCTGACAGATTACACTATTCAGGAAATGGTCAGAACCACCGCCTACAAAGCAGGGCTGACTAAACACGTCACCCCCCATACCCTCCGGCATTCTTTCGCCACAGAGCTTTTGTTAAACGGTGCGGACATCAGGAGCGTGCAGGAACTTCTGGGCCACGCCAGCATCACCACCACTCAAATCTACACCCATATTACAAACAAAAAATTGAGAGAGGTGCATCAGAAATTCCATAAGTAACTCGTACAATAACCATTCTCAAGGATTCCTCTAGCCTGGTTTTCTGGATTTGCGGCCCTCCCGATTACATCGGGACTTGGCCTTTTTCT
>CAZSOH010000180.1:0-2057 GCA_964608535.1 uncultured Candidatus Peribacteria bacterium | reverse complement strand
ATCTTTGCCACATCGAGGTTCTGTTCTGCAATCAGCCGTCGCACGGAAGGGGGTAAAATTCTTTCTGGCCCGGGGGGGCTCGATGGAGCCGGGGCTGGTTCTACTGCCTTTTTATCAACACTTTTTTTGATCTTATCTGAAACCGTCGTGGTATCGATCGTCCCGACCACCGCACCGATAGCCACCGTCTCTCCCTCGAAAACAGTGATCTCCAAAAACCCTTCTACTTCAGCCGACACCTCCAGGGTTATCTTGTCGGTTTCAATGACAAAAAGGGGTTCATCCTTGTCAACTCTTTCACTGTTTTGCTTATACCACTGTACAAGCACCGCTTCCTGCACCGACTCACCGACACTGGGAATTTTTATTTCGACCTTCATGTTTGCTCCATAAAGCTGATCTGATAGTTAAACCGGCGTAGATTTATACTAATTTTCACTAAGTGATCCGACCGCTTCATCAAGAATAGCAGCCTGCTCCAGTCTATATACATTGGGAAAGGCGGTGGCCGGAGCGGAGGCGGCCGCTCTGCCAACAAACCCGATCGAACCACCGGTTATTTCTTCAAGACGCGGCTTGACAAAATGCCAACCTCCCATATTCTCAGGTTCTTCCTGAACCCAGCGCAGCCATTCGGGCGCTTTGTATTTTGCCCATATTCTCTTCAAAGTCGCTGCGGGAAAAGGGTAAAACTGTTCCAACCGTATGATGGCAATATCTGATCGGTTCAGTTCACTTCGCTTTTTAAAAAGCTCGTAGTAAATCTTGCCGCTGCAGAAAAGAATAGATTGCGGCGTTTTGATACTGATCGAATCATCAATAACCTCCTCGAACCTCCCCGAAGTCATTTCAGTAAGATTTGACACGGCCAGCGGATGCCGGAGGAGGCTTTTGGGTGTCATTATAATCAGAGGTTTTCTGAGGGCGGCCTTCGCCTGACGTCTCAGCAGATGAAAATACTGAGCAGGTGTGGTGGTATTGCAGATCTGTATGTTGTCGTTCGCACAGAGCTGTAAAAACCTTTCCAGACGGGCGCTTGAGTGCTCAGATCCGAGACCTTCCCAGCCATGCGGAAGAAGCATGACCAGACCGCTCAAATTTTGCCATTTGCTTTCCCCGCTGGTGATAAAGAGATCGACGATCGCCTGGGCGTTATTGACAAAATCGCCAAACTGCGCTTCCCACATGGTCAGTCCATGTGGCTGTGCCAATGAATAACCGTATTCGAAGCCGACAACGCCGCCTTCAGCGAGAAGGCTGTTATAGACAAAGAAAGAGGCGCTCGCGTCACCCAGTGAATTCAATGGGACGAAGTGATCCCCGTTTTTTGTGTCAACCAGAACACTGTGGCGCTGGCTGAAGGTACCCCGGGCACTGTCCTGGCCGCTCAAACGTATGGGGAAATTCTCTTTCAGGAGCGAAGCAAAAGCAAGACTTTCTGCATTGGCCCAGTCGATCCCTTTCTCTTGTTCAACAGCTTCCCGTCGTCTTTTTAAAAGCCCTTTTAGTTTTGGATGTAAGGAAAATCCGTTCGGAACTTTACTGAGCTGGTTGCCAAGAGCAAAAAGGGTTTTCTTCTTCACACCTGTTTTTGAAGAATAGTGAGAATATCTTCCATTAAAATCTGAGCCGGCTTCGTAAACCCGGGTTTGGGGAAAGGGACAATCACTCCCGTGAACCGCTTCAAATGCATCTACCAATCGTCGATTAATCGATTTTTCCCATGCTTCAACTTTTCCCCTGGTTACCTCCTCTCTAATAAGTAGTTTTTCAGTATAGATCCTGTGCAATGAGGGTCGTTTCCGAATGCGATCATACATCAGGGGCTGTGTGTAATAGGGTTCATCACCTTCATTATGACCGTATCGGCGATAACAGACCACATCGATAACCACATCTTTTTTAAAAGCCCTCCGGTAATCCGCTGCAATTCGAATGACATGGGAAACGGCTTCCGGATCCTCGCCGTGCACATGAAAAATCGGTACCATCAACATTTTAGCGACATCGGTCGAATACCTTGTGGAACGTGTTTCTTCGGGGAGAGTGGTATACCC
>CAZSOH010000179.1:0-2088 GCA_964608535.1 uncultured Candidatus Peribacteria bacterium | reverse complement strand
AAAGAAACTTGAAGGGGATAAGAAAAAACTTGAAGAGAGTAAAAAGAAGTTAAGTGAAGGTGTAAAGAAAGATAAAAAGAAATCCTAGTTGTCTGAACCGCCCAGGTTCTCTTGGTGCGAACCCCCCGGCCCCCTGAAGGGGTAGCCATATTTTGGTTACATACATTTCCCCCTTCAGGGGGCAAGGGGGTTCAGACCTGAGATTGGAGAGGTTTTATGCTAAAATAATCTCATGAATCAAAAACTGATCGGGATCATCGGCGGAAAAGGGGAAATGGGACAGTATTTTGTCCGTTTTTTTGAGCGGAACGGTTATGAGGTGATCGTCAGCGATAAACGAACGAAATTATCCAATGAAGCTCTGGCTAAAAAAGCGGATGTGGTGATCGTGTCGGTGCCGATGGGGGTTGCTGAGGAGGTTATCGCAGAGGTTGCCCCAGCCGTCAAAAAGTCCGCGCTGCTGATGGATTTTACTTCGTTGAAGAGCGGTCCGATGGAGGCGATGAAGAAAACCAAAGCTTCTTATCTGGGCTGTCATCCGCTTTTTGGTCCTACCACCTCTATTGAGGGTCAGATGGTAGCGCTTTGCAAGGGGAGGGGCGCTCAATGGTATAAGTGGTGGAAAGATCTTCTGCTTAAAAATAAGGTGGAGGTTAAAGAACTGACAGCCCGGAAACATGACGAACTGATGGGGTATATTCAGGCTCTGACCCATTTTAGTTTTTTGGGGCTGGCCGACACGCTCCGGAAAAGCGGGTTCAAACTCAAAGACCTGCTGGAATACCAGAGCCCTGTTTACCGGCTCCGTTTAAATGTACTGGGCCGTATTCTCAATCAGGATCCAAATCTTTACGGGCAAATTCAAATCCAAAACCCCCGCAGTCTTAGGATTATGAAGGAGTTTATCCGGGAGTCTGAGGCGTGGGTTGATTTGGTTGAGCGGGGCGACCTGAAAGGTTTCGAAAAGCGTTTCAATGAAGCGTCCCGTTATTTCGGAACTTTTAAAGAGCAGGCGGCTGCCGAATCTGATTTTTTAATTGAACAGATGAACCGGCGGAAATTAGTCAGACCGGCAGAACTTAAAAAAACTCCTGATTCTGCCTGTTCGATCGCTACGCTGGGGCCCGAGAATTCATTTTCGAGTCTGGCGGCTAAGAAATTTGTCTCGGGAAATTCTGAAAACCAGAAAATCTGGTACGCGGATACCATCACTGAAGTGTTTGAGGTCGTTAAATCAGGGAAGATCAATAAAGGGGTTGTTCCTATTGAAAACTCGACGACGGGTACGGTAGCGGAAACCCAGCAGGCCCTGTTTGAATCCGGTCTTAAAATTTCGGAGGAATTCAGCCTGCCGATCCATTACAGTTTAGCCGGTTTAGAGAAAATTCCGCGTTCTAAAATTAAAGTGATTTATTCGCACGGGCAGCCTTTAAAACAGTGCCGTAAATATCTGAAGCGTCATTTTCCCCATGCTCAGCTGGTCGCTTTGCCCAGTACGACTGCCGCTCTTGATAAGGTCGTGCGGGAACAGCTGTTTGATGCTGCCGCTATCTGTTCAAAAGAAGCAGCTGAGGATTACAGGATGGAACTTCTGGCGGATGATATCGGTGATTTTAAGGGGAATGCGACCCGGTTTCTGGTGGTCGGAAAAACTGAGACTGAACCTAAAAAGAGGAAGCTTCGCAAAACTTCTATCGCGTTTTATTTTTCATCCGATGCACCCGGCTCACTGTATCAGGTACTGGGTGAGTTTAATCAGGCAAAGGTGAATATGACCCGTATCGAATCTTCAGCAAACCCATCAGTCCCGGGGGGTTACGTATTTTTTGTGGATTTTCAGGGGTCGGAAAAGGATCCACGGATACAAAAAATGCTTTCCTGTATCAGAAGGCATGTGAAAGGCTTAAAACGTTTTGGTTCTTATTAACGGCTCCGGTCTGCTATTACCTGTTCCCGAATGGAAAGGTCTTTTACGATGTCGGGTGAGCCATCTTCTTTCTGTCTGAATCTAGCAATTCTTAAAACGCCAGTGTCGTCCCTGAAGGTGTAACACAGAAGTCCGGTTTCGTCTGTTTCGGCAGATACGTA
>CAZSOH010000178.1:0-2129 GCA_964608535.1 uncultured Candidatus Peribacteria bacterium | reverse complement strand
GACTGGGGAAAGTCATTAATTTTGAAGGCGACAAAAAGTTTTTATTCCAATTATTGAGTACTCAAAGCTATCACAGGGACATAGTAGCGACCTCTTCAGGTACCACGGTTAAGCACACCTCTGCGAAAAAAGTGTTAAGTGTCGAAAAGTATTTTCCGGAAAAAAACGAGCAAACTCAGATTGGAGTATGTTTTGAGACGCTGGATCGGATGATTGAGCTGCATCAGCAAAAGCATGAAAAGCTGGTGACGCTGAAAAAGGCGATGCTCAAAAAGATGTTCCCAGCCCCCGGTGCTACCACCCCCGAAATCCGCTTCAAAGGCTGTTCTGAAGAGTGGGAAGAAAAGCGTTTTGATAAAATCGTTATTCGGGCGACTACCCTTATTGAGGGTGCTGATCTTCCAAAGGTCGAATATGAAGATATTGTCTCCGGTGCAGGCCGGTTAAATAAGGACATATTTAAAAAGATATCGTGCAAAAATGGAATTGAATTTCAAGAAGGTGACGTGCTTTTTGGGAAGCTCAGGCCGTACCTTAAGAACTGGTTGTTAGCTGATTTCAAAGGAGTGGCCGTTGGCGATTTTTGGGTTTTACGATCTGCTGAATCAGATGCGGGGTTTGTTTATCTTTTAATACAGACAGAATCCTTTGAGAAAGTGGCGAATCAATCAGCGGGCTCTAAGATGCCGCGTTCAGATTGGAAGCTTGTGTCCAGTTCTCTTTTCCTGACCCCAGTGGACTTAGCCGAACAACAAAAAATCGGCGCATATTTCCGGCAGTTGGACGAACTGATAACACAGCATGGGGCGCAGGTAGAAAAGCTGAAACAGATCAAGGCTGCCTGTTTGGAAAAAATGTTTGTTTAGGAGTGGCGGATGATGTTTGCCAACGAAGCCAAATTTGAAGAAGCCGTGATCCATCAGCTCACCCGGTATGGTTGGGAGTCGGAGGTGATGAAAAATCCGACCGAAGCGGATTTGCTGGCCAACTGGGCGAGTATTCTGTTTGAGAATAATCGCGGTGTGGACAAGCTAAACGATAGACAGCTGACCGATGGCGAAATGCAGCAGATTATGGAACAGATCGTCGAGCTGCGTACGCCGTTGCAGTTAAACGGTTTCATCAATGGCAAGACGGTGGCGATCACACGCGACAATCCGGCGGATGAACTTCATTTTGGCAACGAGGTGAGCCTGAAAATTTATGACCGGCGCGAGATTGCGGCTGGGCAGAGCCGCTATCAAATTGTGCAGCAGCCGCGCTTTAAGCGGGGATCACCGCTGTTGCGTGATCGGCGCGGCGATCTGATGTTATTGATTAACGGCATGCCGCTGATCCATATTGAGCTGAAGCGCAGCAGAGTGCCGGTCAGTCAGGCATACCATCAGATTGAGAAGTATTCCTATGAGGGCATTTTTACGGGGCTGTTTGCACTGGTGCAGATTTTTGTGGCCATGGAGCCTGCCGAAGCGGTCTATTTTGCTAATCCGGGGCCGGAGGGGCGCTTTAACAAGGATTTCTATTTCCATTGGGCCGACTTCAACAATGAGCCGGTTAATGACTGGAAGGCTGTCACCTCGACGCTGCTGTCGATTCCGATGGCACACCAGTTGATTGGATTTTATACGGTAGCGGACGATTCGGACGGCGTGCTGAAGGTGATGCGGAGCTATCAGTATTACGCCGCGCACGCTGTCTCCGATAAGGTGGCAAGAACCGACTGGAAGAACCCGAACCGGCTAGGTGGCTATATCTGGCACACCACGGGATCGGGAAAAACGATGACCAGCTTTAAATCGGCACAGCTCATCGCCAATTCAAAGGATGCCGACAAGGTCGTTTTTCTGATGGATCGGATCGAACTGGGTACGCAGTCGCTCGAAGAGTATCGGAATTTTGCTGAGGACAACGAAGAAATACAGGCCACCGAAAATACAGGGGTTCTGGTTGGCAAGTTGAAAAGCAATGATCCCGCAGACACCTTAATTGTCACCTCAATTCAGAAGATGAGTAATATCAAAGATGATAGCGGCATGAACGCGCACGATCTGGAGTGTATCAATGCCAAGCGGATGGTTTTTATTGTGGATGAGTGCCACCGCTCCACCTTTGGGGACATGCTCAGGGAC
>CAZSOH010000177.1:0-2130 GCA_964608535.1 uncultured Candidatus Peribacteria bacterium | reverse complement strand
GCTTTGGAAAAGGGGCAAATTTCGCAGAGCAAGCTTTTTTAGTCTCAAGTGCGAGTTTTTTAATTGCTTAGGAGTTGAGGAAGTTGTTTAAATCGTAAGAGAGGACGGTGATGTCCCAGGGGCGGCTTTTTAAGCCTTCGGTCAAATAGGTTCCGGTGTCGAATTCCTTTCCGTCAAATACCTTTTCTTTAAAGAAGTTGTATTTTTGGAGGAGTTTTGCGCTCGTTTGAGTTTTACTCTTAAATTCTTTGTTGTGCAGAACGTAGTATACGTAACATTCCGCAAAGTCTTCAAAAGGGTCGCTTAAGGCGTAACCGGAAACGAAATCCATGTTGCTGACATCCCGTTTTCTGGTTTTTTCATCTGTCCAGCTGATCCGGTAAAAATCCAGACTTGGGTCGGTTTCGTAAACTGGTTTTTTCCCATCGTCAAATTCGCTGATTTTCTTTTTTTCCGTTTCGTTCAGGTGTCCCAGGTCAACACTGTGACCGATTTCGTGGATCAAAACTCCGTAAAATTCGGTTTCATCCATGTCTACCGCTCTCAGGATAATCAGTGATTTTCCTCCGAGGCCGCGATGAGCTTTCGGATTGTAATCAAGGACCAGATTTTTCAGGGTTGAGAGATGTTCCGGGGGCAATTTAGCCAGGACGGAGGCAATTTCCTTCTTTTTTTCGGAGTTCAGCAAAGAGTATTGCCGTTCTTCATTCCGGGCTGCGAAACTCATGTGGCTAAAGGGCTGTTTTGGGGCTTCGGCGGTTTTTGCCGCTTCATGGTTTAAAGCGTCATCTTTAGAGACAAAAACTGGTTCCGGGGCGGTTTGGTTTTCCAGCGCTTTAACGCCGTACCAGAGGCCGAAAGAAGCTATCTGCAGTGCCAAAAACAAAGAGATGATTTTACGATACATAGGTAAATGTAAGGGATATTCTCTTTTGTTTTTGTCTCTGATTTGTGCCTATCCGAAGATAGAACGAAATAGTACCATAATTTAGTAAATTTGTCAATAATAAAATAACCTATTTTTTCGAGGTTTTTCGGGGGGCTCATGTATAATCTAGTGCGAGCCTGCCTGACGGCAGGCAGGTGCGAGTGACAAGTCTCAAGCGAGCTGTCTATCTCGCACTGTTGACTCGCACTTGAGACTAAAATTATGTCGATTGCCCGTAAAATTCTCGAAAATACGTTTGTTCAGGTCTTAGGGAAGCTCATTACGGCTGCCCTTTCGATTATTGTCCTGAAAATTATTTCGGGCTATTTGGGGACGGCCGGTTACGGGGATTACACGACTATTTATCAATTTCTGGCTTTTTTCGGCATTATCGCGGATTTTGGTATTTATACCATTACTGTTAAAGAGATGTCCCGGGATGAGAGCAGGATTCCTGTTATCCTTGGAAATGTGATGGGTTTGCGGTCATTTCTGGCTATTGTGGCCATGCTCCTAGCGGTTCTGACTGTCTTTTTGGTTCCCGGTTATGCCGGCACGCTGATTCCTATGGGGGTTCTTATAGCCGCTCTGGCTACGATCCTGACCCTTTTAAACGGTACTATCAGCAGCGTGCTGCAGGTCCATCTGAAGATGCAATACGCTACCATCGGATTGGTGGTGGGTAAGGCGGCCTCTGTTTCATACATGTGGTGGGTCGCTTATATCGCGTTTACCGACAATCTGACAGAAGGGTTTTATCATTTGTTGTGGGCCGGCGTTCTCGGAAATTTAGTTATGTTTCTGATTACGGGTTACTATGTGCGGCGATACAGTAAAATCACTTATCAGTTCGATTTTGGCTACTGGAAGAAGGTGTTTATGACGTCACTGCCTTTTGGTGTAGCCCTTATCCTCAATACGATTTACATGAGGCTTGATGTAATTCTGATGACCTTTATCCTTCCCCATAGTCAGTCGCTTCCTAACCCTGAAACGGACTGTCTGAAACAACTCTGTTCTGATACTGAAATCGGCCTTTACGGGGTCGCGATGCGGATGCTTGAAATGCTGGTGATTATTCCGATTTATTTTATGAATTCCGTTCTTCCCGTGATGACCCGGTATATTGAGGAGCAGAGTCATAAAGTCAAAATACTGATGCAGTATTCGTTTGATTTTCTGATTGCCACGGGCCTTCCTAT
>CAZSOH010000176.1:0-2159 GCA_964608535.1 uncultured Candidatus Peribacteria bacterium | reverse complement strand
ATTAATAGTAACCGAATAATCTTCCTCATCGGAAGTCTCATCTAAATTCTGAACATCTTCATCCGGGATTTTAAGCGCTTCTTCTGCTTCAATAATCTCCTGCTCTTCAACAGCTTCCCGATTCACGCGCTCTATTCTTTCATCCTCATCCCAAAGCCCTTCCTTTTTAGCCGCTTCCTGAAGTTTTTCGAGGCTGACAACATCTGCCTTGTTGATAATAATCTGCATCTCCCCCATCCGCTTTTCAAGAATGCCATCCACAAAGATCAGCTGATCTTCAAGCAAAACATCAGAATAAGACCTATAAGCCTTTGGGAACATAACCGCGTCCACCCTTCCAAAAGGATCCTCAATCTGGAGCATCGCCATCATATCGCCCTTTTTAGTGGTAATCTTCCGGAACCCGCTGATAATCCCGCCAACCTTAATTGGCTTACCTACCGATTTGCCGCGTAACTGGTTAAGCGGAATGACCTTTCTTTGAAAATATTTAGACAAACCTTTGAGGGGATGTGAAGTAACATAGAGACCCAGATACTCCTTTTCCCATTTCAGTTTTTCTGTCTCCGTGGCAGGTTCCACCGCAGCCATTTCTAGCTTGTGCTGAGTAGCGTCATCATCAAAATCATCAAACAAACCTGCCTGATTTTCGTGATGGGAAGACTCGGACTTTTTGCCGAAATCAGCCATCGCCTCTACATTCAAACCAAGCTGTTTTCGCTCCCCAAATTCATCCATCGCACCGCTAAAAGCCAACGCTTCGATGGTCTTTTTATTCAGAATTTTAGTGGGAACACGGCTGGCAAAATCCTCAACAGAATCAAACTTACCGCCCTTGTCCCTGGCTTCGATGAGCGTTTTGACAGACCCCTTTCCAAGACCCTTAATGGCCGAAAGTCCGAAACGAATCTTGCCGTCTTCCACGTAAGTAAAATTAGAAAGAGATTCATTCACATCAGGCGGAAGCACCTGAATTCCCATCTGATCACATTCGCCAATCTCAATCACAATCCGATCGGTATTGCCGTAATCCGCCGACATCAGCGCCGCCATAAACTGGGTAGGAAAATGGGCCTTCAGGTAAGCGGTTTGATAGGCGATCATGGCATAACACGCCGCATGGGATTTATTAAACCCATAGCCGGCAAACGGCTCAATCACCTTTTCAAAAATCATAACAGCGAGGGCTTCTTTATAGCCCTTTTCAACGGCCCCTTTAATAAATTTCTCCCGCTGGGCTTCCAGTTCAGAAATAATTTTTTTACCGATCGCCCGCCGCAGAAGATCAGCTTCCCCCAGAGAAAATCCTGCAAATTCCTGAGCAATCCGTAAAATCTGCTCCTGATAAATCGCGATCCCGTAGGTCGTTTTCAGGATCGGCTCAAGAGAAGGATGAAGATAGGCAATTTCTTTCTGGCCATTTTTACCTTTGATGTAGTCAGGAATCCACTCCATCGGCCCAGGACGATAAAGAGACACCATGGCGATAATGTCTTCAAATTCAGTCGGCTTCAGACCCTTAAGATATCGTTTCATGCCAGCGGATTCTAACTGAAACACTCCCGTTGTTTCCCCGCGGGCCATGAGCGCGTAAGCCTTTTTGTCATCAATAGGAATCGATTTACGGTCAATCTTCTTACCAGTGGTGCGCTCAATAATCTTGAGAGTCGTTTGTAAGATCGTTAAGTTTTTAAGGCCCAAAAAGTCCATCTTCAGAAGGCCCAATGTTTCGAGCGATTTAGCCTCATACTGAGTGATCAGGCCCTCATCATCTTTTGGCGGGCGCTGCAAAGCGGTGTATTTGGTCAAAGGCTCATCCGCGATGACCACCGCGCACGCATGAACGGATACGTGACGGACAGCCCCTTCCAGCTTCAGCGCGTTATCCATCACCTGTTTAAAAATGTCCGAATCCTCAATGGCCTCCCGAAGCTCAGGAGATTGTTCCAGGGCTTCTTTCAGCTTGGTACCCGGGCGTTCCGGAATCAGCTTGGCAAAAGTGTTCATCTCTACAAATGGCACCCCAAGCACCCGGCCGACGTCTTTGATCGCGGCGCGCGCCGCCAGTGTTCCAAACGTGCAGATCTGAGCCACCCGGTCCCGACCGTATTTGTTGGCAACATAATCGATCACTTCATCGCGCCGGTTATCTGCGAAAT
>CAZSOH010000175.1:0-2220 GCA_964608535.1 uncultured Candidatus Peribacteria bacterium | reverse complement strand
CATGCAGCCCGCAACTAAATCTGTAACCACAATTCCCATGATCGTAGTCATGCAAAAATCCGCCACCCGTGAAATGACCAAACACGTCCTCGATGTAATTGAAGGTCGTGGTTTACGGGGCGAAGCGATGTTCGGTGACCAGCGCACCGCCATCGGTGTCATCGGAGACAAGCAGAAACTCGAAGAAGGCGCAGTACTCCGTCTTCCGGGCGTCAAAGAAATCCTGCTCGTTTCCAAACCCTACAAAAAAGTAAGCCGCGAATACAAACCGGAAAATACTGTTGTGAAAGTCGGCGACGTGGAATTCGGCAACGGCACACCGGTAATGATTGCCGGGCCCTGCGGCGTCGAATCCGAAGATCAGATCATAAACATTGCCAAACAGGTAAAAGAAATGGGGGCAAACATGCTCCGCGGCGGAGCCTTTAAGCCCCGCACTTCCCCCTACTCCTTTCAGGGCATGGGCAAAGAAGGAATAGACTTACTGGTAAAAGCGGGGAAAGCGGTCGGCCTCCCAATCATCAGCGAACTGGTCTCCATCGCTGATATTGAACTGTTTGAGGAACATGTGGATATGATCCAGCTGGGAGCACGGAACATGCAGAATTTTGACCTGATCAAACGAGCAGCCAAAACCGGAAAACCTATTCTATTAAAACGAGGAATATCGGCTTACGTTGAAGAATTCCTGCTGGCCGCGGAATACATCCTGAACGAAGGAAACAACAACGTGGTCTTGTGCGAAAGGGGAATTCGGACGTTTGAGACCTCAACCCGTAACACCCTGGATCTCAATTCTTTAGCGCTCATCAAAGAAACCTCTCACCTGCCTATTATCGCCGACCCAAGCCACGCGGCAGGGCGATACGATTTGGTGACCCCGCTTGGCCTGGCTGCTCTGGCGGCCGGCGCCGACGGGCTGATTGTGGAAGTCCACAACAAACCCGACGAAGCCCTGAGCGACGGCAAACAATCGTTAACCCCCGACACCTTTGAGGACATGATGAAAAAACTGAAACATATGCACCTCCTAAACGGCAATTCATAACTCATAATTCATAATTCATAATTGTATAAACTTGAACTCAACACCCCCGCCGGAAGTTCTGAAATCCTGATTGAAAAAGGCTTAATTCAAAAAAGTCATAAATGGTTAAGTGAGCATTATCAAAACAGTCAGGTAATCGTGATAACAGACAGTAACATCGAAAAGATCTATGGAGATCTGATCCGGAGTCATATTTCAGAAACAATACTGACAATCCCCGCCAAAGAGGAAAGCAAAGACTTTAAGGTGGTCCAGGAACTCATCACAAAGCTGCAGGAACTTGGACTGACCCGCTCAGATGTCATAATTGGAATAGGGGGAGGTATGACGACAGATTTAGCAGGTTTTGTGAGTTCAATATATATGCGCGGAACTCACTACATCTCAATCCCGACATCATTGCTTGGTATGGTTGATGCAGCCATTGGGGGAAAAACAGGGATAAATTTTGGCGCCAAAAACATTGTCGGCAGTTTTTATTTTGCAGACTTCGTATGGATTGACCCAACCTTTCTTGAAAGCTTTCCTGACATTAAAAAATCGACTGGAATGGGGGAAATAATCAAATATGCGGCTATTATTGATGCTTCTCTTTTCGAAAACCTTGAAAAAGAGGAGCTGGATTTTCAAACAATCATCCAAAAATCTGCTCAGGCCAAAGTTAATGTGGTCAATCAGGATGCAAAAGAAGGGGGGCTAAGAAAAATTCTAAATTTCGGTCACACCTTCGGGCATGCCATTGAGTCAGCGATGAATTTTGAGCTTTCTCACGATCAGTCAATCAGTATAGGCATGGTCATCGCGAACCAGGTCGCCCAAAAACTCGGAAAGCAAAAAAAAGAAACGGGAGATAAAATCAAAAAAACTTTAGAAAATTTTGGTTTGCCAACAAAACTCCCTGAAAAGCTGACAATCGAAGGACTTGCCGACCTCATCAGGAAAGATAAAAAACGTAGGGGAGCGGTGATCGACTTTGTGATTGTTCCAGAACTTGGAAAAGCAGAAATTATTCCGCTTCCAGCAGAAGAACTGGTAAAATTAGCCTCGTGAAAGTCTTAATTGCCACCAACAACTTTGGAAAATTTAAAGAGTTAATGGAAGTTTTAGAAAGCCTGCCTTTTAATTTTGTATCCCTCAGAGACGAAAAAATTGAAGGGGATGTGGAAGAAACC
>CAZSOH010000174.1:0-2225 GCA_964608535.1 uncultured Candidatus Peribacteria bacterium | reverse complement strand
ATGTTTCGGATCCTAAGCTGGCTGTTGAAACCCTTTTTTCTCTCAAGAAGGACAAGGTTGAAGTGAAGGGGGAAAGCCGCAATAAATACGCAATAATCTTTATCCTTGAAGAGCTGGCAAAGGAAATCACGCCGGATGATTATAAAAAGCTGTCCGCAGATCCTTTACCGGCGATCATCCCGCTCCCCAGCCATGTGGGGACAACGGGCTATGGCCTTTCGAAGCTAAAGACTATTGTGGAAAAAGCAGTAGGAATGGATATTCTTAATTAAGTCTCAAGTGCGAGTCTCAAGTGCGAAATATTCTTGAGACTTGGCACTCGCACTAAATAATTTATAAATTATTATAATCATGTCAACTCAACAAGTAGGTACAATCATTAAGGTTTCAGGTCCACTCGTCGTTGCAAAGGGGCTTTCCCATGCAAAGATGTACGAGGTGGTTTATGTTTCTGATCATAAGCTGATTGGAGAAGTAATCTCTTTGGATAAGGGTAACGCTTCCATTCAGGTTTATGAAGAAACGGGAGGAATCGGCCCTGGTGAACCGGTTTATCTGACAGGGCAGACCCTTTCGGTGGAACTCGGCCCCGGGCTTCTGGAAAATTTCTATGATGGAATCCAGCGTCCGCTTCAGCTGATTGAGAAAGAATCCGGCGCGTTTATCGCCCGCGGAATCCATGTACCTGGCATTGATCGTGAAAGGAAATGGGATTTTAAGCCCGTTGCTAATTCAGGCGATCAGGTTTCTGAAGGTGATGTATTGGGTGAAGTCCAGGAAACCACGCTGATCCTCCATAAGATCATGGTTCCTGTCGGTGTTTCCGGTAAAGTTAAAGAAATTCATTCCGGCAGTAAAACCGTTGAAGATATTGTGGCTGTCATCGAAGATGAGCACGGCAAAGAGCACAAAATCACTATGCTGCAGAAATGGCCTATCCGTATTCCCCGCAAGGACGGAGGAAAACGAGTTCCTTCCGAGCCTCTGATTACCGGCACTCGTATTCTGGATACGCTTTTCCCGCTTGCTAAGGGGGGCGCTGGCTGTATTCCTGGTCCGTTCGGAGCGGGTAAAACGGTTACCCAACAGACGGTTGCTAAATACTGTGACGCTCAGGTGATTGTTTATGTTGGTTGTGGCGAGCGCGGGAATGAGATGACGGATGTACTGATGGAATTCCCTGAACTTAAAGATCCGAACACCGGTGAACCACTGATGAAACGAACGGTTTTGATTGCCAATACTTCTAATATGCCGGTGGCGGCCCGTGAAGCATCGGTTTATACCGGTATTACCATCGCTGAGTACTATCGGGATATGGGTTACAATGTGGCCCTGATGGCGGACAGTACTTCCCGCTGGGCTGAAGCGATGCGTGAAATGTCCGGACGTCTTGAAGAAATGCCGGGTGAAGAAGGGTATCCTGCCTATCTGGGTTCCCGAACGGCTGGCTTTTATGAGCGGGCTGGAGCGGTTAAGTGTTTAGGTTCCGATGACCGTCAGGGAAGTCTGACAGCAATCGGCGCGGTTTCCCCTCCGGGTGGTGACCTTTCAGAACCTGTTACTCAGAATACTTTGCGTGTTACTAAAGTATTCTGGGGATTGGATGCCAACTTAGCCCGACGCCGGCACTTCCCGGCGATCAACTGGCTCAGTTCTTATACTCTGTACGATGAGAATGTGGCTGGATACTGGACAAAGGAAGTGGCTGATGATTCGATTTCCGTTCGGTCTGACGCGATGAAGCTGTTGCAGGAAGAGGCTAAACTTGAGGAAATTGTCCGCCTTGTTGGTATGGACGCCCTCAGTCCTAAAGAGCGTTTGGTACTTGAAACGGCCAAATCAATTCGTGAAGACTTCCTGTTCCAGAATGCTTTTGACGCGGATGACGCTTACACTTCCCTTAAAAAGCAATACTGGATGCTTAAAGTCATCATGACGGTTTACTACTCTGCTCAGGATTTGGTTGAGCAGGAAGACTTTGATTTCAATGAGTTCAAAAAGCTTCCTGTGATGGAAAAAGTGGTGAAGTCAAAAGATATTCAAGATGGCGACTGGGATGCTTTTGAAGCCCTGGCTAAGGAGGTTACTACAACGATTCATGGACTTAAGAAATAACTTTGAATACTTAAAAACTTGAAAACTAATTAACTAATTATCAAATTATAGAACGCAAAAAGTTTTCAAGTTTACAAGTTTTAATATTTAATCCAATAATTTTAGAA
>CAZSOH010000173.1:0-2234 GCA_964608535.1 uncultured Candidatus Peribacteria bacterium | reverse complement strand
ATTACGGCACACAAGGAATAAAAACACAAAAGATTATAAAACAGCAGCGGAATTTTATTGACATCATGTAAAAATATCGTCAGAATAGTATTCCTTTAAAGGAATAACTACACGATTAGCAGTTTTAAGCATAAAACATGTCTATCCTGGGAGACGAGAACAGCGCAGGCCTCAGAGAAAATCCTGATAACGGAGTTTTGGATACTCAGGCTGATCAGAATCCGGAGACAGGTATCGTATCAGGCACAAGAGAAGATGTCAAAAGAGTGGCTACTTTAGGGCTGGCAGTCAGAGAGCCAGAGGATGATGGGGCTGCCGCTGAGCCTGAAAAAAAAAGACAGTCAGGTCCCGACTGGTTAGGCGAACTGGATGATGTCATTTCACCTCTGGACAGAAGTTATGTGATGGCAGCAAATTCTGAGGTAGAAGACGGGAACACCCATCAGGTAGTGAGAAAAGCGCGTAAGCTGGCAGAAGAAGGAAAAATAGCTGAACTGAAAGATTTGGTTACAAAATACTGTCAGGCCTTCGATGTATATCAGAGACTTTATGAGGCAACAGGTGAAGACAGGCGGAATTTTATGCAGCCGAAAGATGAGCCTCACCCGATCATAAAAACACTCGTTACACACAGGTTGGCAGATGCGGGTGTGCAGGGTAGATTGCCGATGATTAGAATCTTGGAGCTGGGGTCGGGTATCGGGAATGATGGTTTATACCTGCTTAAGGCGCTTTATAAGCTGAACCTGAGAAACCGGGCCTCTTATTTAGGGATAGAAGGTACGCGGAAAGCCATCGACATTATGAGGGAGAGGGCGGTAGGGCTGGACCCTTCGTATTTACCGCGATTTGATCTGAAAGAGGGGAACTTCAAAAAGCATCTGCGTGAAAAGGCGATGGAGGCCCAGGACTATCTTAATGTCATGACAAGATTAGGAGGGAATGCTCAGAAAATCGCAAGATTGAGAAGAAGGGCGGTTATTAAAGACGAATTTCCCACCGATATTGTTAGTGTTTCAACGCTCCATTATGATTTCGAAGAAGATTTTTTGCCTATTATTACTAACATCAGGGATATCCTTTTAGTCACAGGGGGCAGTTTCACATTTGCTTTAAAAAGACCGGATTCAGACAGCTGCAATAATCACGCCATCATTTATGAAAGTCAGGACAAGGGTTATAAACTGGGCCTGCACAGGCGTGAAGGAATCATGCGGGCATTTATGGATTGGTCCTGGCTGATAGAAGAAATGGATAAGGCTGGTTTTGACATGAAAAAAGGCATTACTCACCCGAAAGCGGTTATGGGGTACGACTATTATGGACAGAGAGAAATGTTCACCTGCGGAATCGCTGAAGCCCGGCAGGATTTTTAGCTTAAGCCTTCACTGCTTTTCCGCCATAATTCTTCCAGGTCAGCATAAAGATGGAAAGGAACATCTTGGCAATGGTTTCGCTTTCCAGGATAACGCCGATCGGGGATTCTTTCCTGAGGGAGATAATGGCCACTTTGTTGCCGAAAATTCTCACCTCACCGTCAATAGGGAAGAGCTTTTGAGGGATATAAAGCACTTCACGCCTTTCTTTTGAATTCTTTTTGGGTTTATCGCGCCCGTCTTCATACAGAGGCATGATCGCGTGAGTAGTGATACCCATTTCATTTCGTTTCTTAATATACTCATCGGTATAAATGCCAAGCGCTTCGTAAATCTTGGTAATATCACCATAACGGTACACATCTTTCTCGGTTTTCAAAACTGCTTCATAGATTTGCTTGATCCCTTCGATCCCTTCATAATATCGAACACGGGGCAGGCTGTCGGCATCTTCATCATTCATGGTAAGAAGCGGGAGTGTTTCCAACATGGCCTGGTTCATTTCCCCAAGCTGACGCTGTCTTTCATCAATAAGAACCTTCAGGCGGTTTTCAGGATCTTCAGCAAAAAAACAGGTGGCGCCATGCCGCTGAGTCTTGGTAACGAGCCCTTTATTGACGAGCTTGACCAGTGTTTTGTAGGTGGTGGTCCGGTTCAGGCTCGCCCGGTTCGCAATGACACTGGCTGGCTGGGCTCCGGGAGTTTTAAGCAGGGTCAGATAGATATCGGGCTCCTTATCCTGTAGCCCAAGGTTAGTTAATACTTGGTCAATTTTCATGGTGACTAAGATTAGTATTATTGTGCCTTACTAAGAACATCTGCATTTGCATTTTAGCTTAAATTAAGTAGAAATCAAGT
>CAZSOH010000172.1:0-2235 GCA_964608535.1 uncultured Candidatus Peribacteria bacterium | reverse complement strand
TTTTTTTCGGTGCCCGGGCTTTGCTGCTTATAGAATATATATGTTGATATCAATAGATTTGCCTGTTTCCCGTACTTTTCTTAAGTTGGCGCGGTCGCTTTTTTCCACACTTTCTTCGATGGGGCTGAAGTTCTTTTTGAATAATTCCGTCAGTTTTTTTTTCTCAGATAACAGCTTTTCTTTGTCGGAGGGGGTTTGAGAAGTAGTTCGGGATGGTGCTTGTGCCAGTCTTTGTTTTGGCCTTTTAGTTGCTGTTTTTTTTGGAGCGGTTTTTGGTTTTTTCTTGAATGCCCAAGTCAGAAATTTACCCAAAAAACTGGTTGCTCCGACCATTTTGATCAATGTATCGATAAGTGATTTAGTTTCTTTTTTATTCCCGGTAAAATGTTCGGCAGCGCGTTGAATTTTTGCTTTCAGGCCTTCTAGTTTAGACGGGCTTTTTATTGCTTCCTGCGCTGTTCTTTTGATGTCATTTTTCCTAAACGCATCTATTTGAGGGCGATTCATTCGGCTGATCAGCTCTACCCGGATACCTGTTCGATACTTTTCCCAGTCTCCCTTTGGAACACCTGATGACTGAAGGATCTTCTCAACTCCTTTGTCGATGTGCAGGGGCATTCCTCTTTTGAACCTTTCTTTTGTTTCTTTGACGATCCTGTTTACTTTTTTGTTTTTCTCGACAAGAAGTCTGGCTTTTTCAGTATTAGTTAATGTTTTTTCGCCGGGTGCGTTAGTCGGTTTGTTTAGCTCTGTCATTACTGGTTTGGGTTATTGCTACTGGTTCTCAGTTTCTTGATCAGGTCGTTTTTGACCTGTTCGTAGGTTTTCATCACCCGTTTCATTTCATTGGGTTTTACCACAAAAATCCCGCGGTCCATTTGTTTACAGCGTGAAGTGAAAGCCTGTAATAAACCTAAATATTCCCGCTGTTTTTCGGTTTCCATCAGGAACATCGAAAGGATATACTGATTTTTCAGTTCTTTTGAAAGAAAGCGGTTTTGGGTGATTTCCTGGATGATTTGTTTTTCTAGATCGGTCATTTCAATTGTGGATCAAATTGTTGGTCAAATCGTTGGTCAAATGGTGGTTATTGATTTGGAGGGGTGAATTCTTCTTCCGGAGCGATATTATCTAAGTCTTTTAACAGTTCAGCTTCGGCAGCAGGGATATCCACTTTTTTGTGATGCTGTTCGGCTTTCTGATGGATGGCGTCTGCTTTTTTGCCACCTTCCTTAATCTGTTTTGCCCGTTTCGGATCAGCTTTCCTGTGATGTCCGCCGACTGGCATTATGTCTCCGTTCACTTCTTTGAATTAAGAATTATGAATTAAAAATTAAGAATTGCTCACAGCTCATAGCTAGATAATGTAGACGTCGCCGTGTTTTTCTTCGAATTTTGATTTCATCTGAAAAACGGTTTCGACTAGGTTCTGGATCTGGAAGCTCGGTTTTTCCTCTAGTTTCCAAAGCTGTTCAATCTGCCGGATGATGCTCATGATATTCTGGGCGACTAAGTCTGTTTCTTCCTGTTCTTCCTCAGATAATTTTTCATAAACTGCTTTGTTGTGCAGGGTTTTGGCGTCGTATGGGTTTAAAACTCCTTCATCCAGTTTTCTGATCAGATCTTTTAGGAATGCTTCCTGCCCTTCGTTAAAACCTGTTTTATCTTGTTTAGGTTTATTCAGACGCTCCTGCGTCCGTGGGTCAATAATGTGGTTTTCGTATTTTTTGATCGGGTCTTCCATGTCTCTAAAATTATCTAATTATTATACCAAAATCCGCCTTGAAAATCAAGGCTAGTAGCGAGTGCAAGAGCGAGTCTCAAATGTAATGGTGAGCCTCAAGGGGTTTGAACAGAGCAGCGCAACTGGTATACTTTAATCTCATTTGAAACTGCTAAATGGACTTAAAAACCCCCCTCGATGCGGCGCTTTCTACGAAATCTGAATACATCAGGGCGCTGAAGGATATGGGGATTTTTACGGTTGAGGATTTATTATTGTATTTTCCTCGCACTTATGAGGATCTTTCGGATCAGAAAACCTTACTGCAGGTCAAAAATGGTGAGAAAGTGAGTATGCAGGGTCGGCTTTTTGGCATGAAGCATGTTCCGACCCGGAACCGGAGAATCAATCTGATCAAGGCGATGTTTTATGATGTTCACGGGAATGAGGCGGAAGTGGTGTGGTTCAACCAGCCTCACGTTAAGCGCACGATCCCTATGGATACTGAGGTA
>CAZSOH010000171.1:0-2260 GCA_964608535.1 uncultured Candidatus Peribacteria bacterium | reverse complement strand
CTGGTCGACAGGGGATTTGAGCGGGTTAAACAGTTCAGCTGGGCAACGATGACTGAAAAAGTACTAAAAATTTATAACCAAATTGTTATCAAATAGCTTTCAAATGGCTATCAAATTGCTCTATTAAAGCAATGTGAATGCAATGTGGGAGCGTGATTCCGCATTTAATGCGGAGGAGCATGAAGGCTATTTGAAACAAGATAATAATGGAAAAACTCAGTGATCTCATCAAAGGAAGGCTCGGTCAGCATGCTCTCAGTGAGTCTGCCAAAAGCGCTGAAGTGATTTTTAAGGCGAACGGGTTTCTCTTGCCCCGTTTTACGGAAGGGGGAGTTAAGGCCTATCGTTTTGAAAGGGGAATTCTTTATATTGCCGCTGAAAATTCAGTTTACAGCCAGGAGCTGTGGGGGGTGAAGGCCGCTCTTCTCAAAGAGCTCAGACAATGCTTTGATGAAAAAACGGTGTTAAACATCCGAATAAAAAGTTTGACAATTAAATAGTCCTCAATTAAACTTTTGTTCGCTTACTTAAATTCTTAATCTCTAGAAACGCCTGTGCTTAAAATCAGACTCCAGCGAACCGGACGAAAAAACAGACCTTATTACCGCGTCGTGGTTGCCGAACATTCCGCTCCTGTGAAAGGGAGAATCATCGATAAACTTGGTTCTTATGACCCTCTGATTAAACCATGGGGTTTTGAGGTTGATACCGACAAGACTCTTGAATGGGTTAAAAAGGGGGCTAAGCCCAGCAATACTGTTGCGCGGCTTCTTAAGGCCTCTGGTGTTAAGGATATGGAAAAGTTTATTATTGAAATGAAAGATCGTAAAAAGAAGAAAGAGCCTGAAGTGAAGGAAGAGGCTCCAAAGGCAGAAGCTCCCGCTGATCAGCCCTCTGCTGAAGCTGCGGATGATTCAGCAGCTGATGCTCCTGAAGAAAAGAAAGAAGAGCCAAAAGAGGAGGAAAAGCCGGCCGAAGAAGCGCCTGCTGAAAGTGCTGAGCCTGTTGAAAGCGATGAAGAGACAAAAGAAGAGGAAAAACCAGATGAAGAAAAGCAGGAAGAAGCTCCTTCTGAAGAATCTAAAGAAGAGGAGTCTGCTGAAGAAGCTGACTCAGATTCTGCCGAGGAGGAAAAAGAAAAATAGTTCCAGTAATTATTTCGCCTCCGTTATAATGGAAGCGAAACTAAAATTTAAAACTTAAATCTTTCTATTATGTCAGAAGAAACTGCTTCCACAGAAGATCAATCTGTAGGTCCTGACAAGGATTTTGTCGAATATGTCGTCAAATCTATTGTCAGTCAGCCTGAAAAAGTCTCTGTTACCCGAACCGTAGATTCTATGGGTGTTCTTTTAACGCTTCAGGTTTCTAAAGAAGATATGGGCAAGGTGATCGGTAAGAGCGGGCAGACTGCAAAATCTATCCGTATTCTCCTCCGCGTTATCGGTGCTAAGACCAATACCCGTATCAATATGAAAATTGTTGAGCCTGAGGGTGGTGAAGTGAAGATGGGTGAGCTGGACGATGAAGCTGAAGAGAAGAGTGTTTTGGATGAGCCGGATCTTGAGATATAATCCTTATTAGGATTCGGGATTCAGGATTAAGGATTCAGCTGAATCTAAGTTCCGGAATCCCTTTTTTAATTCTTAGATAGACGTTTATGGAAGGAGGTCTTATGGTTACCAGCGAGTTTAATATCGTCGATTTAATGAATCTCGGCGTGGCTATTGCTATTATTCTGGCGGGGACGCTTTCGGTTTTTTATATTTTTTACGGCGGTATCTCCTTTATTCTCTCCGGTGGACAAGAGGATAAGATTAAGCAGGCTGTACATACGATCCGTTACGCCATTATCGGCCTGATTGTGACGATTTTTTCGGTTACCATTATTAAAGTCCTTGGGCTGGTGTTCGGTTTTGATCTTCTCTCACTTATTACCTGGGACCGGATTTCGGCGCTGATGAACAGTCTGATCAATAAAATCGCCAGTGGCGGAGCAGGCCAGGGCCTGCCTGGGAGCGGAACCGGTTCACTTCGATAATTCCGGTTGTGGGCCATATTGTGGGTCAAATCGTTGATCAAATTGTTTTTAGAAATAGCCACAATTTGAACAACTAAGCGAAGCGATGGTCCACGCGCCGTAGGCTTTGAGCAAAGCCGAAAAGACGAAGGAGCTGATCCACAATTTGAGATTATTCCATTTCCATAGCTGAGACCTGGATATTCTTCCAGTCGTACGGGAAGCGGAAGGATTCAATCG
>CAZSOH010000170.1:0-2264 GCA_964608535.1 uncultured Candidatus Peribacteria bacterium | reverse complement strand
TTTAAAAGATGAATATAAACATCGCCCTCCTGATGGTATTGAAGAGGCTGTTTCCCCTCCTTGCAATCGGTAACTTCGGGCAAAATTCGTTCAAGAATCCCGAACTCATCCAGCTCTTTTACACTGTGAGACCGATGGGAATGTAAAAGCATTTTAGTGAGCTCATCCTGAATCCGTTCTTTGGAAACATCATCCACCAAATGGGCTAATTCTTTAATCGCTTTTTCTGTATTTTTATCATATTTAAAACCAAAATTATTCTTAAACCGGATACCGCGAAGAAGACGGAGATGATCTTCTTTAATTCGTTCATGAGGCTCACCAATAAAACGGATGATTTTATCCTGAATATCTTTCTGACCACCCACAAAATCCAGGACTTTCTTTTTAATAGGGTCATAAAATAGCCCATTAATGGTAAAATCCCGGCGAACCGCGTCCTCTTTGGCCGAAGTAAAAATCACCGCGTCCGGCCGGCGTCCGTCACTGTAAGAACTGTCGGAGCGAAAAGTGGCAATTTCAAATTGATGACCATTGAGAAGCGCCAGCATTACCCCAAACTTTTTACCGATCGGAATAATTTTGCAAAGCTTTTTTTCAGTGTCCGTAAAATGGATTTCTCCCCCCATCACCTTTTCAATTTCTTCAGGTTTGGCAGAAGTGGCAATATCATAATCCTGCGGCTCCTGTTCCATCAGCATATCCCGCACTGATCCACCGGCAAAATACGCCCCAAATCCAGCTTCCTGAAACTTTTTAACGATTTGAATAGCGGTTTGTTCCATATTTTTTCTTTTTGATACCCCGATTATATCAAAGAAAGGATTCCATCGCGACAAGGCAATAGGAAAGGCCGGCGCGCCTTTATTTGTAGCGCACCGGCAAGGTACAAATGATGGGGTTTGCGGCAGCCCGGGCGCCGAATGGACCATTCGGGGCTGACGCGCGCTCTGTCTGTCCGAGTCGCGCATACCGCAAGGCAGGCAAACTCATCACCTCCTTTCGAGCCGCAGTAAAAACTGCGGGCAAACCGTCATTGCCAGACCGTCTTTTAGTCGGCGCCGACAGGTGTTAGCGGGTCAATTTACCTGACCCGTTTTTCAGAACAAGATATTACAAATATTCTTCCGCCCGTCAATCATTTTCAATAATAAATTCTCTCGAACTGAGAATTGAACCCTCATAAAAAATCTGTTAATTTGATTGAGCATACTAACAAAAAAATTATGACCACAAACGCCATCCTCAAGCTCCTTGATCCCAAAACCCATAACTGCCCCAAAGTATCCATAGCAGCTGATTTTAAGAAAGCTGACATCGTTGTAGTGCCGGTTGCGGAAGGCGGCGAAAAGAAATTGCAGAAGACTTTCCCATTTTTAAAAAAGGAAAAAATCAGCACAAAAAAAGGGGAGAGAACATGGTTAATTAAAAACAATAAATCATACTCATTTGTCGGCATTGGGCCCGAAGAAAAACTGAATTTCCGGAAGATGCGTCGCTTTTTTGGGGCCGCTTTTTCCTCAGTAGCAGGCGGAAAACCAAAAGTTATCGGATTTTACTGCCTGCCGGAATGGGTGGAGGCGGCGACCATCAGCATTCATGTTGCCGCGCTCAACCCGGGCATGCTAAAACCCAAATTCAAGGCAGAAAAGCAGCCCGATGTTCTCTTGGTTCATCAGGATTACAAAACCAAAAAAGCTCAGGCAGATAAAGCGCTCAAAGCCGGCCAGGTTATTGGTGAGGGAAAGAATATCATGAGAGTCCTCGGAAGCCTTCCGCCCAATATTCTGAACACCAAAACCTACGCGGAAGTGATGCTGGGATTAGCAAAAAAATGGAAAGTAAAATGTGAACGGGTAAGCCAGAAAAAACTGCAGAATTACAAACTCCTCAAAGCAGTTTCAGAAGGCAGTAAATACGATTCTGAACTGATGGTTTTTACCCTTCATCCCAAAAAAGGAAAGACCAAAAAAGCCACAGCGCTGGTGGGCAAAGGCCTCTGCTACGACTCAGGAGGACTGCAGAGCAAACAGAATCACATGAAATTCATGAAAGAAGATATGGCCGGAAGCGCTTCGGTGCTGGGAACAATTTACAGCATTGTAAAAGGCAATCTGAAGCTCCGGGAAACCACCTATTTTATCACTCCACTCGCGGAAAATATGATGGGAAGCGCCGCCATGCGGGCCGACGATGTCTACACAACCGGGGATGGACAAACGGTTGAAATCATCCACACCGACGCTGAAGGCCGGCTGGCCCTG
>CAZSOH010000169.1:0-2284 GCA_964608535.1 uncultured Candidatus Peribacteria bacterium | reverse complement strand
CTGTAAGCACCTACCTGACTATCCTCGACGGTTCTGCTCAGCCTCCATTCCATCTGGCACAGACCGGTCCAATGGGTCTCCTGTTAATGCTTATCTTCTCAATCCTTTCTACCCTTGGATACGCCGCTCTGAGACGCCGACAGGCTTAAGCCTACTTAAATTACTTACGGCTGGACCCCCCTTCCTCTCCGGAGGTTGGGGGGTTTTAAAATTTAACTTTGAAGACTTAAAAACTTGAAAACTAACTGATATACTTAAATCACTTGTGAACCCTTCAGTTTTTAAGTTTTTAAGTCGTTATGAGAGCTTTAATCCAGCGCGTATCAACAGCAAAGGTAACTGTGGAATCGGAAGTGACCGGCGAAATCGGGCGGGGTATTCTGGTGCTCTTGGGGGTCGCCCATGAAGACACTGAAAAAGAGGTTGATTTCCTTTTGGAAAAAATCCTCAATATGCGGCTTTTTGAATCTGATAAGAGTCAGTTTGACCTTTCGCTGACAGATATTGAAGGAGAACTTCTGGTGGTGTCGCAGTTTACCCTTTATGGGTCCACCAAAAAGGGTCGCAGGCCTGATTTTACCGCTTCTGCCCGGCCGGAAAAAGCTGAGCCCCTGTATGACTTATTCATCGAAAAAGCCCGCCAGAAAGGCCTGAAAACGGCTTCAGGACGCTTTGGCGCGATGATGCAGGTCGAAATGGTGAACGACGGTCCGGTGACATTGATGCTAGACTCCCGTAAGTCGGAATAGCCTCTTTCAGGTTTGATCCCCCTTACCCCCTGAAGGGGGAAATATCGGATTTCGAGTTTCGGATTTCACATTTTTGAGGTATCTTATTTCCGTTAATTTACAATACTCAATGAGTGAAAAAGATACCGATCAATTGATGGACAAAGTGGTCTCCCTCTGCAAGCGTCGCGGATTTGTGTTTCCGGGCTCTGAGATATATGGCGGCTTGGCCAATACCTGGGATCTCGGCCCTCTGGGGGCTGAACTTAAAAACAATGTGTTCCAGGCCTGGTGGAAGTTTTTTGTGCAGAGCCGCCGCGATATGGTGGGGATTGACCCGGCAATCATCATGAACCCTAAAGTCTGGAATGCTTCCGGCCATGTGGAGAATTTTAACGATGCTCAAATTGACTGTAAAAAGTGTAAAAAACGCCACCGGGCCGACCATCTGATCGAAGATAATATCGATGTGAAAGTGGAAGGTTTAAGTATGGCTGACCTCAAGAAACTGATTGATGACAATAATATCCGCTGCCCCAATTGCGGAGAGCATGATTACACGGATGTCAGGACATTCAACCTTCTTTTTCAGACCACTATCGGCCCCACCTCCGAAAACAGCGAGCCGGTTTACCTGAGAGGAGAAATCGCACAGGGAATGTTCGTGAACTTCAAAAATGTGCTGAATTCCAGCCGGAAACGGCTCCCCTTCGGAATTGCCGCGATGGGAAAGGCCTTCCGTAATGAAATCACTCCCGGCAACTTCATCTTCCGCACCCTTGAATTCGATCTGATGGAATTTGAATATTTTATCCCCCCGGAGGGCTGGGAAGAACAGTTTAATTACTGGCTTAAGCGGATGGAGGAATGGGTCGAACTGATCGGGCTAAACAGCGAAAAAACCCGCGTGCGGGAACATACAAAAGACGAACTGTCCCACTATTCCAAACGGACGGTGGACATTGAGTATCATACTCCTTTTGGCTGGAAAGAGCTTTACGGTCTGGCTTACCGGACCGACTTTGATCTTAAAAAACATCAGGAGGCCAGTAAACAGGATATGAGCTATATGGATCCTGAAACGAATGAGAAATTTATCCCTCATGTGCTTGAGCCGACTTTCGGCCTGAGCCGTACACTCCTGATGCTCCTTCTGAGCGCTTATGATGAAGAAGAAGTGGATGACGGCAAAGGCAATAAAGAGCTGCGGACCGTCCTCCGGTTTAGACCTCAGATGGCGCCTTACAAGGCCGCTGTCCTGCCCCTGATGAAGAAACCTGAACTGATGAAAAAAGCGGAAGAAGTGTTTGACGAGATCAAACAGGGTTTCGCCCTGGATTTTGATTTTACCGGCAGTATCGGAAAGCGCTACCGAAGGCAGGACGAAATCGGCACGCCTTTCTGTATCACCATCGATTTTGACACACTCGAAAATGATACGGTTACCATCCGTGACCGAGACAGCATGAAACAGGACCGGCTGCCTGTGGCGGAACTTGCTGCTTATCTTTCTGACCGAATAGACTAATTAGGAGTTTCAAATTGTGGCTCAGCAC
>CAZSOH010000168.1:0-2291 GCA_964608535.1 uncultured Candidatus Peribacteria bacterium | reverse complement strand
AGGCTTATTCTGTTTGATCAAAGTCTGATTTTTCCGCTTGTCAGCCAGGGTCACATTCACAGAAAAATCGATATTGTCGAATTTAGGCCGGATGTAAATGGTCGCGCTCGGCAGAGCAATATATGTGATCAGGCCGAAAAGACCAATGCTGACAATGATAATAAGGGCGATGAATTTACGCTTCGGCTTATTGAAGCTAAAATCATCCATCGAATCCTTACCGCCCTTTTTATTTTTTTTGTTCTGCATCCGGAATTCGGATAAGAGTTCACGAATACTGATTTTCTTTTCGGTAAAGCGTTCAGGTCTTTCCTCTTTCGGTGTCAGATTCCGACGGGCCTGAATCGGCTGAATCTTCATTTGAGGTGTGTTTTCCTCCTGCACTTCCGCCTTTTCTACCTCAACCCGCTTGAGCACTTTTATTCCGGCTTTTTCAGCCATATGTTTTCCATTCCGGTCAGAGGTTATAATGATCAGCCTTTTGTCCTTTTCTTTCAGTTTATTTTTCAGGATCTTTAAATTCACTACGCTCTGAAAAAGGATCGCTTTCCGGGGAACAACCAGCAGGATCTCTTTGCGGCGAAATCGTTTGATACGGTCAAAAATCGCGGTAACTTCCTCGTCAATTTCGACATAAACAATTTGTCTATTTACTTTTCCCATCTCATATAGGTGCTCATATAGGTGCTCATATTGGGGTCATTTAGATATTCTCCCCGATTTGAGCTACAAATGAGCCACAACTGAATAATTATGATAATAATTTTATAGCTGGTAATTCCTTCCCTTCAATCATTTTAAGGGAGGCACCGCCGCCGGTGGAAACGAGGGTCATCTGGTCTTCCAGGCCCATCTTTTCAACCGCCGAAGCGCTGTCCCCTCCCCCGACAATGCTAACGGCGTCGGCCTCGGCAATGGTGCGCCCGATCATTTTAGTGCCGTGGCTGAAGGGCTCCATTTCAAAAACACCGATTGGGCCGAACCAGAGGATGGTTTTGGCGTCTTTTAATTTGGCCACGTACTGCCCGACGGTTTCAGGCCCAATATCAAGCGCCATCCAGCTTTCTTCCACTTCATCGACGGACACTTCTTTGGCATTGGCGTCTTCCGCGAAAGCATCGTCCACCACGCAGTCGACCGGCAAATGGACTTTTTCGCTGGCGTTGACCTTTTCAAGCAGGTCCCCCATTTCCCCCAGCCCCTCATCATCAATTTTACTCGCTCCCATATTTTTACCTTTCGCTTTCAACAACGTAAAGGCCAGGGCGCCGGCCACCAGAATATCATCGGCAATGCCGAGCAGATTATGGATCGCGGTGAGCTTGTCGGCCTTAAGGCCTCCGATGACCGCCACGACCGGATGTTCAGGAGATTCCAGCGCGCCTTTAATTGCCGACACTTCTTTTTCAACTCCGAATCCCACATATCCTTCCATGTATTTCGGCAGCATCATGCTGGCGTGCTTGCGGTGGGAATTACTGAAGGCTTCATTCACATAAACGTCTGCCAGCGAGGCCAGCTGCCTGCTGAATGCTTCCACTTCCGCTTCGTCTTTGCTTTTTTCACCCGGATGAAAGCGCAAGTTTTCGAGCATCACAATTTTAGCTTCCGGCAAACCGTTTTCTCCCCAGTCATCCACTTTTTTAACTTCCTGCCCCAGATGCTCCGCAAGTTTTGCGGCAATCTTCCCGGTTTTCAGGTTCTCTTCGTTATTCTTAGGCCGGCCCACATGGGTCATCAGGATCAGCTGACTGACGCCGGCCTCTAAAAGGTATTTTAAAGTTGGCAGGGCGTGCCGGATACGCTTGTCGTTCCTGACATTGCCGTCGTCATCCAGCGGCACATTAAAATCGACCCGGACAATGACTTTTTTGCCGGTCAGGTCTCCGGCGTCTTGGAGAGTCTTCATTATTCTTAGGATTAAGAATTAAGAATTATGAATTAAGAATCCATAATTGAGCGCCAAGATTATAAACGCCTATCCACCCAATATCAATTGACGGAACAGTAGGATTTACCCCTAAATATAGGTGGCTCATAACCCAGCTCTCTGTAAGCCTCTTCCGGAATTCCCAAATCCCCTAGATATACTTTTCCGATCAGACCAGGATATTCTTTAAAACCTTTTTTCAGCATGCCGAGAGCGACTGTATAATCGGCTTTTACACATGGGCGTTTAGCCGACCCATCATGTACATCCAGCCCTGAAGGAACATCAACGGAAAGCACCGGAACTCCTGAACAATTAATTTGTTCAATAAGCAGATTGGCTGGCGGCCGCGGGTTGCCTT
>CAZSOH010000167.1:0-2359 GCA_964608535.1 uncultured Candidatus Peribacteria bacterium | reverse complement strand
AACCGGAATCACAGCAATGACTCCCGCCACTGGTTTTCTCCGATTGATGAGAGCCGCACCCCTTATGTTTCCGAAAAGGACATCAGCGGCCGGGTTCTTATTGTCTTATGGCCTCCCGACCACCTTCGTCTGCTCCCCGCTGCCGTTCTGACTGATAAATAACTCCTGCTTTCAGGTTCTCCATAGGTAAAATACTTGCTTTTTTTGGCGAAAAATGATAGAATATAAAGAATAATTAACCAAATCCATGGAGGGAAAAAGTACATCCAAAACGCCGGCCCCTGTTTCATCCGCCCAGCCGGAAGACGAGCTTGTTAAAAAACATCAGGCCGCCAAAGATAAGCCGATCAGGATCACGATCATTATCCCGACGAGCGCCTATTTTATGTCCGGGCTCCGGGATTTTACGATGAATGTGGTCAGGAATATGACAGGTTTTTCTGAGCAATGGGCCTTCCGTTTTCAGTCTGTAGTTGATGAACTGGTGAATAACGCGATTGAATTCGGCTCTGAACCCGGAACCGATGTTAAGATTACTTTTCTGAGCCAGCAGGGAAAGAGTATTGAGATCTTTGTTGAAGACACCGGGACCGGACCCAATAAAAAGACTGCCCAGGAAATGACCGCCTACGTGGAGGAGAGGAAAAATATCGACCCCACGCAAATCACTTCCATCCGCGGCCGCGGACTTTCCCAAATCGTTTCTCACTGGACCGATGTCCTTGAATTCAAGGACAATGAGGATGGGGGCTTAACAGTGCATGTGGCTAAATTTTTAGAGGATGGCGAGGAGCTTTAATTTCATATTTCAGCATTTCGATATATACTGAACCAAGAATAAATATTAACTAAAAAACATAATGGCAGAAGTTCAAATCAACCTACAGGATGACAATGTAAATGGAAAACCGCTAAAAGTAATCAGCCTTGCCGGTCAGCTTGATGAGACCAATGTTGATGCTGAAGCCAAGAAGATTTATCAGGTGATTGATGAGATGGCGGTGCCTAATCTGGTCCTGGATTTCTCTGAACTGACCTACATCAACTCGAAAGCCATCGGTTATGTTACCGACTGGTATTCCCGCGTAGCCGCCAAAAACGGAAAAGTTACCATTGCCAAACCTCAGCCTAACATTCTCGATATCCTGAAAGTGGTTGGAATCACTCAGATCATTACGATTTACGGAAGTATTGAGGAAGCAAAGAACGCTCTGGGTTCAGCGGAAGCTGCTGCTCAGCCGGCTCCGGCTCCCGCAGCTCCGGAAACACCGCAGGCACCTCCTGCGCCTCCCGCGGCATAAGAGTCGACAATCATTTTTGCCTTAGATATAATGAGTCAAGATACTTGTTCATGTTGGGGTTTTTAACGTAATCCTATGTCAAAAAGAGACATTTTACTCGGGATTCTCATCGCTCTCGCGCTTGCGGGGTTTTTGGCAAAGGATTTTCTGACACAGGTCCTGCCCACCAAACTTTTTGGCCCCCACCATTTTAAAGAAGAAGTACTGACCATCGTCCTCAACACTCCGGCTACTGATTTATCTGAATACAGCCTCAATCTCAACAATCTGATCCGCACGGCCAATTTGTATGAAGGCCTGGTCGCTTTTGACCGGAATTTAAAAATCATCCCTTCCCTGGCCGTGTCGTGGGGAAACATCGATGAGACCACCTGGGAATTTAAGCTCCGGAAGGATGTGGTGTTTCATGACGGCACTTTAATGGACGCCAATTCCGTTCTGGACTCACTGGAGAGGGCTCAGAAACAAGGCGGGAGCCACATCAAAAGCATCCTGAGCGCCATCCGTGAGATCAGGGAAGTTGACCCTTATACCATTCAGATCATCACCAAAGAACCTGATCCGCTCATTCTCTCTAAACTCACTAAGTTTTTTATCAGCCGGCCAAGCCGGACCGGAACCGGCCCTTATCAGATCAAGGAATGGAAAAAGGGGGATGTCCTCACACTTTCCGCTTTTCCTGATTACTGGGGGAAGCTGGCTACTTACGAAACGGTGGATTATAAGGTGATCCAGAGCAAGAAACAACGGGAAGCAGGCTTTAATCGCGGAGATATTGACCTTCTGGTCGCCGTCCCCCGGGACCAGGCCCTGACCCTGCCGGAGGAGCAGCTGAAAACGAGCTACAGCCTGGAGGTCAACTTTTTGATGTTCAAACTTGACGATGAGATTCTGAGCGACCGGAAAGTCCGCGAAGCGCTGCTGACGATTTTTGACCCGACCCGGATTGAAGAAATCGGCAACAACTTTGTCCGTCAGGTTTCCCAGTTTGGCGCTCCGGGCGGGTTCGGCTACAATCCCAAAATCACCCTGCCGCCGTTTGACGAAGAGAAGCGGGC
>CAZSOH010000166.1:0-2378 GCA_964608535.1 uncultured Candidatus Peribacteria bacterium | reverse complement strand
GGCCCCGAATCTTCAGGCAAAACCACACTGGCCCTGCACGCCATTGCCGAAGCTCAAAAGGCAGGTGGAAGCGCGGCCTTCATTGACGCTGAACATGCTTTAGACCCTGAATACGCTAAAAAAATTGGGGTCAATATTGATGACCTGCTGATTTCACAGCCTGACAATGGAGAACAGGCCCTGGAAATTGTCGAAACCCTTACCCGTTCAGGCGGAATTGATATCATTGTCATAGACTCGGTTGCCGCCCTCACCCCAAAGGCTGAAATCGAAGGTATGATGGGTGACTCATTCATGGGGCTTCAGGCAAGGCTCATGAGCCAAGCCCTGAGAAAACTGACCTCCATCATTTCAAAAACAGGCACCTCCGTCATCTTCCTCAATCAGCTTCGAATGAAAATCGGAGTAATGTTCGGCAATCCCGAAACCACCACGGGAGGAAACGCCCTAAAATTCTACTCTTCCGTACGGCTTGATATACGCCGCATCGACAAAATCAACTCAGGAACCGGCGAAGACAAAGAGATTTCAGGAAACCGGGTGCGAGTAAAGGTAGTTAAAAATAAGATTGCCCCGCCTTTCAAACAAGCTGAATTTGATATTATGTTCAACGAAGGCATCAGCAAAAGCGGCGACCTGCTGGACACAGCGGTTAAAAAAGGAATCGTCAGTAAATCGGGAGCTTTCTATACCTACAAGGTGACCAAAATCGGCCAGGGAAGGGAAAATGCAAAACAGTTCTTGAGAGAAAATGAAAAAGTTTTTATTGAAATTGATAAGTCTCTGCGCGAAGGTTCAGGCTCACCAAAAATCGAAGAAAAAAAGCCGGCCGTAAAAGCAGCTAAATAATTCGGAATAATCCAGAATCCCCCTGCGCCGAAACTTGCGCTTGGTACAGGGGGATTTTTAAATAAAAAAGGTTTTTCGCAAGCCCGTTTCCTTCACCTCTCTTGCCCGCAAACCGTTATAGAGTTAAACTTCAGAGGCTAAAAACACAAACTCACAAAAACACATCATTCATTGTGCTGTTATTTCGTTATTCTTCTCTTCCATGGCCCAGGACAATATCACCAAAATACCGCCTCACAGTAAAGAAGCTGAGCAGTCAGTCCTCGGCTCAATTCTGATCGACAAAGACGCCATCATTAAGATAGCGGACGTTTTACGGCCTGAGGATTTCTACTACGACATCCACAAAATCATTTTCGAAGCGATCAACGACCTCTATAACCGGCATGACCCGGTCGACCTTCTGACGTTGGCTAATCTTCTGGAGGAAAGGAAGCAGATAGAAACCATTGGCGGACCAGCGTATCTCGCAGAACTCACATCAGCCGTTCCTACCTCAACCCACGTCTTCAAATACGCCCAAATCGTCAAAACCAAATCCACCCTCCGTAAAATGATCAGGGCGGGAAACGTGATTGCGGCCTGCGGTTATAGCGAAGACGAAAACATTGAAACCTTGCTGGAAAAATCTGAAAAAGAAGTGTTTGGCATCTCCCAGACTTTCCTCAAAGACCGCTTCATCCATGTTAAAGAAATCCTCGATGACCGCTATAAAGAATTTGCTGAACTGCACCATGCCGAAGAAAAGGACAAAGTAAAAGGAGTTGCCACCGGCTACAATTCCATCGATAAAATCCTGTCAGGAATGCAGCCCTCAGACCTGATTATCCTGGCCGCACGCCCCAGTATGGGAAAAACGGCGCTGGCGCTCTCCATCGCACAAAAAGTAGCCATTGAAACCAATAAGAAAAAAACGGTCGGCATCTTCTCCTTAGAAATGTCAAAAGAACAGCTGGTCGACCGGCTTTTCTGCTCCATGCTCGGTGTGGATTCATGGAAGCTCCAGCACGGACGACTAAGCGATAAAGACTTTCAGAATATGGGAGAAGTAATGGATAAACTCAATCAGGGAAGCATCTACATCGACGACTCAGTAGGCATGTCGATTGCCCAACTCAAAGCCAAAGCGAGACGCCTTCAGATGGAACACGGCCTCGACCTTATCATCCTCGACTACCTCCAGCTGATGAGCACAGGAAACACCTCTTATCAGGCTAACCGTGTACAGGAAATCTCTGAAATTTCGAGATCACTGAAAGAACTGGGAAGAGAGCTGCGAGTGCCGATCATTGCCCTTTCTCAGCTTTCCCGCGCGGTTGAGCTCAGGAATCCAAAAATACCTCAGCTTTCCGATCTCCGTGAATCCGGCGCAATCGAACAGGACGCGGATGTCGTAATGATGCTTTACCGAAAAGATTATTACGAAGAAAACCTGACCGAAGATGAAATGGGAGTCACAGAAGTATTCATCCGTAAACACCGAAACGGCCCCACTGGAAAAGCAGAACTGAAATTCGATAAAACCAAAA
>CAZSOH010000165.1:0-2381 GCA_964608535.1 uncultured Candidatus Peribacteria bacterium | reverse complement strand
TAGCTTAAATAATTTCCAAATCATCCTCAACCTCTTCATCCTCTTCTTTCAGAATTTCAGTCCGAAGTAATCGTTTTAATTCGCGGCGGCTCCGTGACCGGGTCAGTAAATCATCTTCAGTAATGGCATCTTTCTCCGCTTCTGATGGATCAGGAGTTAAGCGCTCAACCTCAGCAAGGTCCGGACAGTTCTCAGCGCCAAACCGAAGTGCTCCGACTTGCTTAAAAGTGTAAAAGGGGGAGCCCAAATCCCCTTCCCCCTGATTGGGCGATGAGCACTTTGAGTCAGCGGCAACAAGGTCACACACAAAGGCGTACCAGTCATTTTTTAAACGGGCGGTTTCATCAACTATGAAAGTTACCTGAGCCTCATCCCCGCTTGAAACCAGTCCGCTCACAGCCCAGGCGCCATCAGCACAAGCCGGAGGAGCGAAATTCTGAGGGATAATCTGATCCGTCTTACAGACAGCCAGATAATAATCATCACCGTTCAAATCGGTAGCAGTAGCCTTAAACTCAACTACCTCGCCAAAATGAACAGGCTCCGAAGGGCCATGCCCGCCATCTTCAGGAAGAGAGGTATTCCCAAAAAGGTCTTTGAATTCCGGAGGGGGGTTGCCCACCCGGATAGACGTAACGCTCGCCATTACCAAAGTCATGGTAAGGACGAGAACAACCATTACAGCAGGAACATATTTTGTCTGAAGAAATCGCATTGGCGCGTTTGATTTTTTTGACAGGACTAAAGCCCATTTATTCTATCTACAAAATTATAGCATTTTCCCTCTGAAAAACCCAAAAAATACAGGGTGTATCCAAAAGAATGGATTGCCCGAAAAAATAATGGTGGTGCCATTACAAAAAGGTCAAATTATCAGGGCCAATTCTTGGCTTAAAAACTGAGTTTTTAGAGATGAGCAAAAAAAGTGTCGTCGAAATTCCCGACATATAAAATAACCCCTCGAAAGCCACTTCACAGAACTTCCCTGCTCCGGATATCGTTTCAGCCCGCTAAACCAAACAACTAAAAAGCCCCCGCAAAAGCAGGGGCTTTTTTATTCCAGTAATGACTAAGATTTAGCGCTTTTTCTTACGCCCTAATCGGCCGAACAACCCGTTCTGGATGCGGGCAGTGATCAGGATCAGAATTCCGAGAAGGATAATGACCACACCGATCAGCTGATTTGTAAGAGGAGCTCTTACAGTAACCGTTGTTTTAACTTTCACATTACTGCTCTTATTAGCGGCAAGTAATGGGTTTTCTTTCTTCATCATGCTGTCATCCGAAGCCTTCATCATAGCAGGCTCAGCAGCAGCCTTCATTGACTCATCCCCGACAAGAACTGAGGTTTGAACCACATTATTGATGTCGGCTGAATTAACGCCAAGATAGAGACGATTCTGGTAAACCACTCTACCTTTCTTGAAAGCGCTGACATTGAGCCAGTAGCTCCCTTCTTTTAAATCAGGCAGCGGCACAGAAACTTTAGCGGTCTCAACAGTATGCGGCTGAATCAATTTTGTTAATTGCTCTCCTGTGCCGTTTGCAACGACATCACCCTTTTTGTTAAAGACTTCAACAGTGGTCTTAAGGGAAGAGAGAGCGGTGTTTCCAAGGTTTTTGACAGTGAGATTCAGGGTTGCCGGCTGACCTTCAACAATAGGGTCAACTGCAACAGATTTTACCCAGTAATCAGTCACATCATAATTGACGACCTGAAGGTCAACAGAGATGTGTCCGCCGAGGAATATTGAAACATCTTCACGTTCAATACCTCTGGGGATCACGGTAACACCGATATCCCCCTTATACTTACCAGGTCTGGCATCTTCCGGCACTTTAACCTCTACATACATAGGTACGTGCTGTTGTCCGGCCGGCATCACCAGATTAGAAGCATTTCGGATAGTCACCCACTTTAAAACCTCGTCATCACCAGTAATTCGGGTCTGCACATCCATATCCTGTGCAGGATCATTTGTATTTAAATCGATTTCATACACAAAACTTGACCCGGGTTTCAGATTCTCATTAATGATCCATGGTGGCGCGATGCCAAAGGCAGCTGCCAACGTTCCTGGAACCACTAACACAAGCCCAATTACCAGTGAGAGCAATGAATGTACGAATATTTTTGTTTTCATTCAGTGTTTAGTTTAAATTGGTAAATCCTCTCCCGTCCAGTCCCGAAACCGGGACTGGACAAAGAGAGATGGCTTATTAGTTGAGCGTTCCGGTACAGGAGGTGTTTGCTGTAGTGGCAAAAGTGTTAGCACCGGTATAGCTTCCAGCAGCCTGGCTGGAAGGGATTCGGATCTTCCAGAAGACAGATTCGTTGGTGGTGGTAAGGGTGTGGTCGTTACGAACCGCGATGTCACGGT
>CAZSOH010000164.1:0-2417 GCA_964608535.1 uncultured Candidatus Peribacteria bacterium | reverse complement strand
GTCGTTCGGGAGGAAAAGGTTTGGGAGGAAATCTCCTACCCGCAATTGCCATGGGAGATCACCAACTGCTACACCTTGTTGGCCGCGACCTATATCGTCACTTGTAAGTCGGTCGAAGGCTACCGATGTAGCCCCGACAGTCTTGTGCCGCTAAGGAAGGGATCGAGATTCGAAGTATTCTTTCCCTACCCGAAGTGACAGACACCCTGGAGGCCCGCCCCGACATCGTCGGGGCGGGCAAAGACTCTATGCCTTAGATTCTATTATTGGCAAATCAGTAAAATATATTTAAAATAATTTTCTAAAAAATAATTCATACTATGTCTAAAGATTCAATTGAACAAGCACTATCAGTATTAGAGGTCGAAAGGGATAATCTTACCTCAGAACAACGTGAACGGCTTGCCAAATTAACAGAAGCAGGTGAAGATGTTCGCGCAAGTGTAACCGATACACTTGAAGCAGAAGAAAAACGTGAGCTTTCCCTTGAACAAGTTGGCCAGCTTCTTGCAACATTAAAAACTCGTTTTGAATTACCTGAAAACGAAGAGCTACGCAAGACGGTTGATTTTGCTGTTGTCGAAAAATCTTTACGTGCAGCTCCTGAAAAACTGTATGCGCTTAATAAGCTGGAGGAAACAGGCGGCGAACCTCAGATTATCGGAGTTGATGGTGATGAGTTTGTTTTTGAAGATCGTTCCAAAGAATCCCCTGCACATCGCAGAGATCTGAATTTTGACCAAAGTCTTGAGCAGGCCAAGGCGTTCGGGGCTGATATGCAGAGTCCTGAAGCTTATAAGGCTATGCAGGAAACAGGTAAATATGACTTAAAAAGCTGGAGCTGGCTTAAGACTGATCCGGAATACCAGGGAAGACATGGCGTCGCCGTGGGCGGCGACCGTTATGCGGGTGAGGTGGGCGTCTACGAGCGCAATGCTAAGGATCATGGCCCGCGCGTTGGCTGGCGTGCTTCGCTAAGGGTCAAAAAAGCTTAAGCGGTTAGAGATTAGATTGCGATACTGAGAAATAGGCACTGTAACTTGTTTTTTCAGAGTGCATAAAGTAAAATTGTCTCCAGCGGACACTCTTTAATTTGACTTAAGTTATGGCCCGAAAAATCACCTCCCGCCGAAAATCAACAAGGCTTAAAAAAAAAGGATTTCAAAATTGAACTTGAATCCGGCCTCGCCCGCGACGTCGGCGCGGTGATCTACGTCAGTCTGGCGGCCGTGTTTTATCTGGTCATCACCGGAAAAGCCGGCGTACTGGGCGATTTTTTAAACCAGTACCTGCGCCTTTTGTTCGGGGTAGGAACCCTTGGCCTTCCTGTTTTATTTCTGGCGCTCGGCCTGGCCCTTTTTCTGTCACACCGGATAAAATTCGACGCCGCCCGCTATCTTGGCATCGGGCTTTTGATTTTTTCATCTCTCGGCCTGATCCACATGCAGATGGACAAAGAAGCCATGCTGGACAATGTGGAACAGTACGGAGGATATGCCGGCTTCCTCTCCTCCGTATTGCTCAGGCTTTTTATTTCCGATACAGGAGCAAAAGTGATTTTAGGGTCGGTGCTGGTGATCTCGATTTTGATTACCTTTGAAATTTCCCTAAGAAGTATTCTTTCTTTCATTATCCCGAAACGCTCCGTCAAAATTTCAACCCGAACCTCCAAAGGAAGGCTTGAAAAAAGTGAGCTCAACATTGTAAAACCCAATCTAGCCAAAGAGGAAAAATCAATAAAAACTGAAGGCGAGAATCCGAATTCTCGCATGAAAAGTGAGAAAGAAGAACCGGTGAGGCGAATCGAAATCAAAAAGCCCGAAGCAGTCAAACCAAAACCAGCCGTTTCCATGGAGGATAATCGGGATTACAGCGACTGGGAACTGCCTTCTCTCGACCTCTTGAGCAACCAGACGTCTCAGGTATTTGTCAGTGATAAGACCCTCAAATCCAACGCGGAAAAAATCCGGGAAAAGCTCGGCCAGTTCGGAATTGACGTGCTGATGAAGGACGTAAACATTGGCCCTTCCGTGATGCAGTACACCTTAAAACCTTACGAGGGGATCAAACTCACCAAGATCACAGCGCTGAAAAACGATATCGCCCTCGCGCTGGCCGCCAAATCCATCCGTATCGAAGCCCCCATTCCCGGGAAATCCCTGGTTGGGATCGAAGTGCCGAATGAAAAAAGGATGGTGGTACGGCTCCGGGAACTTCTGGAAAGCGAAGAATTCAGCAGTGTCGGTTCAAAACTGACCGTTTCGATCGGCCGGGATGTCAGCGGCACGCCGGTGGTAGACGACCTGGCTTCTATGCCTCATATCCTGATCGCCGGGGCCACTGGTTCCGGTAAATCGGTGGGGATGAACGCCTTTTTGCTGTCGCTGCTGTATCAGAACAGTCCCGAAGATCTCAAA
>CAZSOH010000163.1:0-2439 GCA_964608535.1 uncultured Candidatus Peribacteria bacterium | reverse complement strand
TTTTGGGGGAATTGTAGGGCTAAAGGAAAAATAAGACTGTGCGTAAATTGAGGCTTGAGTCAATCTCATCAACTCGCTTTTTAGGGGATAATTATGGTATAATCTTTAAGAATTAAAAACTAAAAATTAAAAATTATGCCCATCATTCCAACTGTTATCGATAAAACTCCACAGGGTGGTGAACGAGTTTACGATATTTATTCCCGCCTTTTAGAAGAGCGGATCATCTTTTTGGCCGGCCCCATCAACGATGAAATGGCCAATACCGTGATCGCCCAGCTTCTCTTTCTCGAGAAAGTAGATCCCACCAAAGACATCACGATTTATGTGAATTCTCCGGGAGGGTCCGTTTCCGCGACTTTGGCGATGTACGACACCATGCAGCTCGTGAAATGCGATGTTTCCACCGTTTGTGTAGGGATCGCGGCTTCCGGCGGCTCCATCATTCTGATGGGCGGTGAAAAAGGGAAGCGCTACATTCTTCCTCATTCCGAAGTGATGATCCATCAGCCTCTCGGCGGCGCGGAAGGCCAGGCCACCGATATTGCCATTCATGCCGAGCACATCGTGCAGACCAAAAAACTCTTAAACGACATGATAGCCAAGCACACCGGACAGAAGCTGGAAAAGGTTGAAAAAGATTGTGAGCGCGATTACTTCATGCGCGCTAAAGAATCCCTCGCTTACGGTGTGGTCGATAAGATTATCGAGGGAAAAAAATAATTAGTCATAAAAGAAAGCAAAAAAAGAGCTCTTAGTCGTCGTACTCAGGAGCTCTTTTTGGTATACTAGCCGCATGTTCAACCTGCTTAAAACTTCAGGCAAAGCCCGCCGGGGCGTTCTCAAAACCACCCACGGAGAAATCCAGACCCCCTTTTTTATGACTGTTGGTACCGTTGGGGCAGTTAAGGGCTTAACGCCGCCCGAAATCCGGGAGCTCGGCGGTCAGATCATCCTCAGTAACACGTACCACCTTCATCTTCGTCCCGGAGAGGACCTGATCGAAAAAGCGGGAGGCCTGCACAAATTTATGAACTGGGACGGGCCGATCCTGACCGACAGCGGCGGTTATCAGATTTTTTCTTTAACGGATATCCGGAAGATCAAAGAAGACGGCGTTGAATTCCAGTCTCACATCGACGGAAAAAAGATCTTCCTGACCCCCGAAAAATGTATCGGAATCCAGCAGAAACTGGGCGTTGATATAATGATGTGTCTGGATGAATGTCCGGCGGCGGACGCGGAGCGAAAATATGTGGAAAAATCCCTGGAATTAACCACAAGGTGGGCTGCACGGTGCCAAACGTTTGCGTCGCAAACCCGTAGGGGGCGCACAGGTGCGTCCCCTACGGGTAAGGGCCGCAGATCTGCGGCCCTTACATTTGGCATCGTACAAGGTGGCATGCACGCCGATCTCCGGGAACGTTCCGCCCGGGAGCTGACGGATATCGGTTTTGACGGATACGCCATCGGCGGCCTTTCGGTAGGGGAGGCTAGTGAGGTAATGTATGAGATGATTGAGGCTACGGTTCCTCATTTACCCGAAGACAAACCCCGTTACCTGATGGGTGTCGGGACACCCGAAAACATTCTGGAGGCAGTGGAGCGGGGGATTGATATGTTCGACTGCGTCCTGCCGACCCGGAATGCCCGCCACGGCCATCTTTTTACGTCACAAGGGGTGGTCAGGCTGAAAAAGTCGGAATACAAAGACGACCTGAGCCCGCTTGATCCGGAATGCGATTGCTATACCTGCAAAAACCACACCAAGGCCTATCTTCGGCATTTATTTGTGGCCGGAGAAGTGCTTAGCCTGCGCTTAAACACCCTGCACAATGTTGCTTTTTATCTGAAGATGATGAAGCAGATCCGTGAGGCGATTGAGGAAGATCGGTTCGCGGAGTTTAAGAGCGACTTTCTATCCAACTACACGTAAGTGGGCAAGCGCTTGCCCACTTACGGGTAACAGGCAAACTATGAAACTCCCCCCACAGTCCGACCTCACCGACAAAAAGTATCAGGAAATCCTGCAAATGATTCACAAGTTGGGAGTGGATCTTGCTGACATTGAAGAAAAGTTTATTCATGGCGGAGGAAAAGGCGGACAGAAGATCAACAAAGCCTCAAACACGGTTCAGCTAAAACACCTCCCCTCAGGTACAGTTGTCAAATATCAGAAACACCGTGTCCGGGCCATGAATCGCATTTTAGCTTTACGGGAATTACTGGAAAAACTGAATCCGGATCCCAAAAAGCTGAATGCGGCTGAAAAAATCCGTAAACAGAAAAACCGCCGAAAAAGGCGCACGCTAAAAACTAATAACTAACAACTACTTACTGTCTCCGGGAAGAAGGTTTTTCAGACTATCGGTTCCTGTCGAAATTGAATCTTTCAGGTCGCCCAGTTGGTTTTTAGTTTCTTTAATGTCCCCCAGCGTT
>CAZSOH010000162.1:0-2446 GCA_964608535.1 uncultured Candidatus Peribacteria bacterium | reverse complement strand
GGAAGTTTAAAAAGCAAGACAGAGATTTTACAGTCTGACAGAAAAAAGCTACATTAGAAAAAGCAATTTAGTTAATCGTTGATAACAGATGAACAAAACCTTTAAAATCGCTCTCGGAATATTAGTAGTGGCGGCCATCGCCCTGCCTGCCGTCTTAAACATGGGAAAGCAGGGGGCAAAAAAAATGGAAGATAATGGAATGGAAATCGTCAAATTCGACAGCAGCAGCAATATCGATGCTGCCACCGGCCAGTCGATCGGGGAAGCTGAAAAAGACAAATACAACCGGACCACAAAAGCCCGCAGGCAGCCGGAACTCATCGAAGAAACCCCGGAAGCGGTTACGGTCTATTCAACTGGATTTCAGGAAAACGGAACAATGTTCTGGATACCCTTGCCCACCTTCCAGTTCGGTCCTAAAGCGGCTACCTCAGCCGCCTGCGGATACGGAGGAACCGGCTGGTTCGGAAACGGAATCGCGATTGAAATGGGCGAAAAACCGGAAACCGTAACCACAGCAGAAAACGGGGCTTACCTATATAATCTGCCTTACGACGAAAAAAACACGGAAGGCAATCCAAAACTGACGATGGTATTTGAACCCGAAGGCGATTGCGGCTGGGGCGGTGAAGCGGAACGGCAGATCAAAATCCCGCACATACTTTACGAAAAATGGAAAAGGGAAGTTTTAGACCTCGGAAAAAGAAGTCAAAAAGAAGATGATACAGAAGAATGCGAAAAAATGGACAACGAAGCCGACGATGCCATTCACTCCATCGTGGAAAACGCCGGATGTGAACCGGGCGGCGCCTTCAAATTCGATAACATCTCCGACTTCCAGGCTACCGGCACCCTGTTTGGCCGCATAAATTATTTTTGCCCGGACGATGACACAAGTACCAGACTAGCCAACGCGCTCGCCGAAAAAGAAGGAATGAAAGCCCGTGAAAAAATTTCAGCCTACAAAAAAGATTGCCTCCATTAAATCCGACTTACTGCCATGAATTCACGTATTAAAAAAATTGGCTTGCTGGCAGGAATTTTTGGACCGGTTTTCTACTTCCTGATCCTGTCCTTTCTCGGACATCTGTGGACTGGATACAACCCCGTTACCACCGGCATGAGCGAAATCGGAGCCGTCGATTCACCATACAAAGATTATATGAATTATCTGGGGTTTTCTTTATTGGGATTTTTGATCATCGTGTTCAGCTTTGGTTTTAAAGCTTTATTCAAAAAAAACTTACAGGCAGGCATTGCCTTTATTCTGCTGTTATCTGGGGGAATATCAATGTTTGCCGTCGGCTTCCTGCCGTGTGATGTGCAATGTATTGACGTGACCTGGACCGGAAAAATGCATTCAAACGCGAGTGCTGCTTCAGCCATTCTGATTCCCCTGGCCATCATGATTTCAGCCTACCCGATTTCACAAAAAATGGGGGAAAAATGGGGCTATATCTCCTTCTTCCTCGGTCTTTTTTCAATGTCCGCCGGGCCTGTTATGTTTCTGGAAATGTCACAGAATTACATGGGCCTCATCCAGAGACTGGGAATAGGCCTTTCACTTCTATGGATTTTAATCTTTAGTCTAAGGAATCAGTTTGCCAATAAGTAATTGTCTGACTTACCCAAAACACATCTGATTATAAAAACTCCTCCGAGATGATTAATTCTTTTTTATTGAGAGCCTAAGCCCTATAATTCAATCATGAGTTATCTACAAACCCTATTACCAACGATCAGTCATTTCCATACAATAGGTTACTGGATCGCCTTCCTGGCGGCCCTGTTTGAAACCATCGTGGGCGTAGGCCTTCTTGTGCCAGGTTCCACAGCCGTTCTGTTTATGGGAGCCCTGGCCGCGAAAGGATATTTTGACTTAGGGGACCTGATTTGGTTCGCAGCCGCCGGAGCTATACTGGGAGACAATATCAATTACCAGATCGGCAGAAAAATCGGCTCGAAACTCATGTCAGGAAAATTCTGGTTCTTAAAGCCTGAACTCATAAAAAAAGGGGGTGGCTTTTTCAAAAGGCATGGTACAAAAAGTGTCTTTCTGGGGCGCCTCTTTCCCAGCATAAAAGAAGTCATTCCCTTAATAGCAGGAACCTTCGGAATGAAACGGCTGCCGTTCATGGTCTGGGAAATCCTGGGCGCTATCGGCTGGAGTCTTGCGTGGATCCTACCGGGCTATTTTTTCGCCCAGTCCGTCGACGTTGCCCGCCTCTGGCTCACACGAACAGGTTTTTTTCTGATGATTCTAGCAGCTGTTTTTATCATTCTTTATGGAATCAAATACATCATCATCAAACGGGGTAAAAAAGTTTTTCGGCTTGCCGCATCGGTTTGGAAATCGTTTAAAAAAGCGGTTGCTGAAGACGAGGAAGTCAAAAAATTCACCAGCCGGCATAAAAAATTATTCCGCTTTCTCCATCGCCGGCTAAAC
>CAZSOH010000161.1:0-2500 GCA_964608535.1 uncultured Candidatus Peribacteria bacterium | reverse complement strand
TTGCAACAATAACCACCATTATCTAAGAGAAAAAATATACGGCATGTACGCCAACTCGTTATTATACGAACTCCAGCCCTACTTCAAATTTATCAGAACCAGACCGACCGTAATAACCCCGATGCCAGCTAGCTGAATAGGAGCGATTTCTTCCTTAAAAATAAAGTAGCCCACAATCGTGACCAGAATGATGGAAAGGGCGATCCAGAGGACGTTAGTGATTGCCATGCCTTCGTATTTTAACGATTTCGCGAACACAAAACCGGCCGCGCCAAAAAGCAGAACCGTCCCCACAAGCAGCAGAGGGTTTTTGTGGATGTTATAAAATTTGGCGCACACGACGCCGATAAGATCCAGCGCAGTAATAATCGCGATATTGATGACGAATGGACTCATAGTCAGGTGGTTTAAAAGCTCAGACTTGTTTGACCTTTTCAAGCAGCAGGTCGAATTTGGTATAACCGGCCGCTTTGTTAAAATGGCCGGCGCCTGGAATAAATATTAATTCTGTATTCAGTTTATTTGCCAGCTCTTTTCCGTTTTCCAGTGAAACAAAAGGATCGTTATCGGAATGAAAAACCGAAAAATGCCCACAGTTCTTTTTAATTTTATCCCAGTCGAACGGACGTTCAAGAAAAGGCTTGTCGGTGAGGTAATTCTTGATCGGCAGGATCCCAACAGGCGCCGCCACCATAAAAGCCGCTTTCACCGGAACGCTTATTTTTTCTAAAACGCGAAGCAGAAAAGCGCCGCCAAGACTGTGGCCGATCAGGATCGTATCTTCATTCAGGTCATCTTCGTAAGCTTGCAGAACTTCGAACCAGCGGTCCGGGGTCTGATTGTCGGGCGTCGGGAACTGGGGGACAGTAACCTTATGCCCAAGAGCCTCCAGTTTTTCTTTTAACCAGGGAAACCAATTTTCTTCCGGAAAGCCCGCGGTCCCGTGAAAGATGAATATATTTGCCATAGCGTTTATAGCTTATCACACTAGCCCTTCTTCCCCTTCACCTTCAGGATCATCCCCAGGACAAAAGAGGCGATGGCGAGGGCGACAATGGCCCAGAATTTACCGCGCGTGCCCACAAACAGAGCCGTGATTCCGAAGACGGCGGAAAGCACGTAGATCAGAGAGAGGACCTGCCGTTCAGAAAAACCAACCTGAAGCAGACGGTGATGCAGATGGACGGCCTTGCGGTATTTGTCCCATTCACCCCCCTTCCAGGGCGCTTTTTTGTTGTAAAGCCTATGGACAATCACATAGATGGCATCGAGGATAGCGAACCCGAGGATCAGAAAAGCAGTCGCGATCTTCCCGCCGGAAAAAATAGCCATGATCGCTAAAAGAAGCCCAAAAAGCATCGAACCGCTGTCTCCGAGTAAAATCTTGGGCGGATAAAAATCAAACAGCCAGAAGGCGAAGGCCATTCCGCCCACGATGATCGCCATCGTCGCGATCTCCGGCTGGTTCACTAAATCCGTAATGCTCAGAAAAAAGAGGGTGAGGCTGGCCAGCACCGTGATCCCGCTCACCAAGCCCGGAATTCCGTCCAGCCAGTTCATCGTGTTCACCAGTAAGATGATCCATACCACCGTAAAAATCGCCGAAAAGAGCATCAGTGTTGAAACGTAAGGCCCCCAGCTCATCGTGAGCTTTATCTGGTCGAGGGGAATGTAACCGCCAAAGGGATTGGTGATCGTTTCGATGCCGATGCCCACCGTCACCATAATCACCCCGACGATGATCTGAACAAACAGCCTCAGCCACGCCGGCAGTTCGTAGCGGTCATCCAGAAAACTCACCACCACCAGAATAAGTCCGCCCGCCAGCAGGCCGATCAGCTTAAACGTGGGTTCAAACAGCAGCAGCGCCAGGGCGGCAAAAACAACATACAGCAGAATCCCGCCCGGGTAAGGGATAGCCTGTCGCTTCAGTCCGTATTTTTCAGGGCGGTCCACCAGTCCGAGTTTCGGAAAAACCCTCAGCGCGATAAGGATCGTCAGTAAGGTGAGGATAAAGGCGGAAAGTCCGGGTAGCAGATAATCCATTTCAAGTGGTAAGGTGTAAGTAATAAGTAATAAGTAAGTGAAAGCACTTACCACTTACCGCTTACTACTTACTACTGGAGTTAAAAGTTAATATCAGATGACGAGCTTGTTGGAGAAGGAATGCTGGGCGAGGAAGAAGGGGGGGATGAGCGGCCGAGCAGCAGAACCAGATAAACAGAGAAGACAATCACAATCAGGGCCAGCAGACCAAAAATAGACACTATCGTTTTAAAGCGGGGGCTCAGATAGCTGAACTTCATGGTATGGCGCAGAATCAGGGCGCTGCTCACCAGGAAAACCAGAAGCAGAATGACGTAAGTTAAAACAATGAGTGTGTTCATAAGGCTTAGATTAACGCGACTAATATACCACAAAAAGTCTTAAGTCCTAAGTCTTAAGTCTGAAATTTGAAGCCCGGGAACACGCGCTCGGAAAGCGTGTAGCCTCTCCCTGT
>CAZSOH010000160.1:0-2505 GCA_964608535.1 uncultured Candidatus Peribacteria bacterium | reverse complement strand
CTTAACCTTAGTCCCGTAAAAGCTCTCAACTGCTTTTTTGATTTCGACTTTATTCGAATCAAGATGAACTAGAAAGGTATATTTATTAAGTCCCTGAGCATTGGTGCTCTTCTCTGTGACAACCGGTGATAACAAAACTTTGGAAAGGTCCATTGAATAAAAAATGAAAATTATTTGAGGAAAAGTTCTTCAGCTCTCTTTAAAGCTGATTCCATAAACATAACTTTTTCATATTTCAGAAGATCATGAAGGTTGAGATAATCAACTAAAATAGTCTTAACATTAGGTAAATTGCTAGCCGACTTCTCAAGATTCAGATCTTTTTCAGACAGCACGACCAAAACAGATTTTTCAATAGGCAGCTTATCGAGTAAGGCTTTGAAATCCTTTGTTTTGGGCGTCTTCACTTCAAATTTATCAAGGGCGAAAACCTGCTTTTCAGACGCTTTCTGGGAAAGGCCGGAAAAAAGAGCTGCGCGTCTTGCTTTTTTGGGCATCTGCTTTTCAAAATTCTGAACATTCCTTGGGCCGAAAGCAACACCACCCGTCCTCCAGATCGGATTTCGGGATGAACCGAACCGGGCGCGGCCGGTCCCTTTCTGGCGCCAGGGTTTCTTACCGCCGCCCCGGACTTCACCCCGCGTTTTAGCGTGAGCAGTTGCCTGGCGCGCATTTGAAAGCTGCCTGACAAGTGCTAAACGCATCAATTCATTATTAACTTCCGCTGCAAACAGCTTATCATTAGCGTCAACAGTGCCTTTTTTTTCACCTGATTGTTGGTAAAGGTCTAACTTCACGACGTAAACTTAAAATTTGATATAAACGTACCCGCTTTTTGGTCCGGGTACAGGACCTTTAATAGCAATGAGCTCTTTTTCAGGAGACAACTTGACCACAGGACGATTCAAAAGAGTGCACTTTTGAAATCCGGCGCGGCCAGGCATCTTCTTCCCTTTCATCACACGACCGGGCTTGGCACACATTCCGATTGAACCAGGTTCCCGATGATGATGAGAACCATGAGTTTCAGGCCCGCGTGAGAAGCCATGTCGCTTAATGACACCCTGGTAACCCTTACCTTTAGAAGTTGAAGTAATGGTCACCGTTTCGATGTCTTGCAATTGGGAAAGATCAATTGTTTGTCCTTTTTTATAGTCATCCGGGTTTTCAACACGGAATTCCTTCAGGGTTTTGTAAGGCTTATTTTTTGAAGGATTTTTATACGCATCGAACCCCAGGACTATCGCCGGATATCCGTCGCTGCTCTCGGTTTTTACCTGTACAACCGCATTCGGTTTGCACTGGATGAAAGTAGCTGGGATCACACGACCATCGTCTTGAATGACTTGGCTCATGCCTAATTTTTTGCCGATTATTCCTGGCATAGAATCAGTGGTTAAGGAGGTTGTTGGTCTTAATATCCTTAAACTAAGGAGCCTAAACCTCTCTGATAACATAACGCATTCACTTATGAACGCTCCGATATTCTACAGAGCCAGATGTCAAAGTCAAGCATTTTTTTGGACAATATGTCTTCAATGAGCGCGAGTGCGAGTCTCAAGTCTAAAAATTCGACGAACAACCAACAATAATAAGACTTAAATGCAATCAATATATTTGCTATTATAACCACACTTGAGACTCGCCCGCCAGTACCTGTTCGGGCTGGCACTCGCACTTGAGACTAAATAAAGTGAAAGCAATAATTTTCGACATGGACGGCGTAATGATCGACAGTGAAAAACACTGGAAAAAAGCTGAACTTGGCCTTTTTGGCCAACTCGTCAGTCAATGGACAAAAGAAGACCAGCAGAAAATCATCGGCCTAAACGTAAAAGACACCTATAAAGTCTTAAAAGACAAATATGGCCTTAAAGAGCCTGAAGAAGTTTATCTGAATCAGGTCACTGAAATCGCGAATCATATCTATGAGCATCAGGCGAATCTGATTGATGGATTCATTGATACCATCAAAGGAATTTACGCCAAAAATATCCCAATTGGCCTAGCCTCTTCATCGCTAAAGGCCTGGATCAGCAAGGTTTTAAATCGCTTTAATCTCAATCAGTATTTTAAAGTTACTGTCAGCGCCGAAGAAATCAACGCCCCAGGCAAACCCGCGCCCGATATCTATCTGTACACAGCTAAAAAAATGGGAGTATCACCACAGGACTGTGTCGTCATTGAAGATTCAGGCCACGGCGTCCAGTCGGCCAAAAGCGCCGGCATGTTCTGTTTTGGGTTAAGAAACGGTTTCAACAGCCATCAGGATCTCTCAAAAGCCGACCGGATCATCAATGGGTTTAAGGAATTCAATCTACCACTTTAAAAACCTGATTAATACCACCGTACCACTTCCATCTTAACATCTTCATCCGCGCCCTCTTCATACCGCTCCCGTGCCTGTCGCATAAGGCGCTTTCTTTCGCCGACAGTCATAGCCGGCACAGCAAGACCTACCGGAACAATGACCTCACTCCGCTCAGTAGCGTCAGGGCCGTAATT
>CAZSOH010000159.1:0-2516 GCA_964608535.1 uncultured Candidatus Peribacteria bacterium | reverse complement strand
CCCTTTCTCTGAAAGTCTATGACATTGATCAGGGTCTCGTTCATACCGAAAAAACATCCCTGCGGATCGGCGACGACATCGTGGGAACCGAAGAAGATCTCATCACCGAAAAAGTATCTCCGAGTAACAGCATCCACTTCCCAACAGGCGTCACCAGTAATTTCTTTGCCAATTCCGGCAAAGGAACCATCAACTACATTGCCACAGGCGCCGCCGTACCAAACAAAACCATCAGCCAGATCGACACTAACGCCTTCGCCCAGTACGACTACACCAGCGACTTTGACCTGATAGGAAAGCTGGACTTCAATCTTTTCAATAGCGATACAATTCTCGAACTGAGACTGACCGCGAAAGTCGACGACCAGAAAAATCAGCCTTACGTCATTAACGCCGCCCTCGGCAATTAACAAATGAAAAAGGAAACAAGCCACAATCGGCCCACGCGAAGCTGGCCCACAATTGGCCCACGCGAAGCTGGCCCACGACTGCTCCACGCGAAGCTAATCCACAACAGGAATGGTAGCATCCTCATCTGGTCCGTTATGCTCGGTTTTATCCTCACATCAGTTTTTTTCTTTTTCAGTATGCGCCAGCGCTCTACCGTCACCGCTCAGAGAGACACAGCTGAAATTCTGAATGCCAGAAATTTTCTGGAAAGCTTTGCGGACTACCTGGAAAAACACCCCTCGGAACTCAGTGCAGCCTACGACACAAATCTGAAGCAAACACCCGACGGATCAATTCAGGTAAGCCTGAGTAAGTTAACCGCTAAAATAGAAGATGAAGTCGACTTTGGCGCGGAAAATGTGTATAAGTTCGCGGATGACATCCTGATTGAATGGAACGAGTGTAACAATAGTCGGGGAGATCTGCTGTTAAACGGAGTGCTGTACGAACTCTACAATCCAGTGACTACCTGCGACAGTTATTACGATGTGATTGGCCCTATAACGGTCACCGACCCCTTCAGAATAAAAACCCTTAACCAGCCTTTCAAATATCGCATCACCTCAAACACAGGGCAAATGCTGACCGACAACAAATGGCAGCTGTACTTAAAAATGGACTTAGATTACGGAAGAGTCGTTGAAGTCAGCAGAACCTTTAAGTAAATCACTTACTGAGTATTTCAGCAATTTTTTCTCCAAAAGCCGTGGCCGCCTCCGGCCCGTTCGCGGTCACAAAAAGGCCATCAGCCTCAACCGGATTACCCGTAAAATGAGCGCCTTTGTTTTTCAGGTTATCCGCCTGAGATGGAAAACAGGTTGAACGGACTCCCTCAAGCAAACCGGCATTGGCCAGAATAGACGGAGCGGCACAAATAGCGGTAACCGGCTTCCCCTGGTTTTTAAACTGACAAGCCAGATCATGCGCCGCATGGTCATCAAAATAAACTTCGCATCCGCCGCCGCCGACAAACAATACCGCGTCATAGTCATCAGCCTTCGCGTCTTTTAAAAGCACCTCCGCCTGCTGCCGTCCGCCAAAACACCCGTGCGCCTCAGGAATAGTGCTGCAAGTGATCACCTCATGACCCGCAGCCTCCAAAGCCTCTTTAGAATTGCCATATTCTATGTCCTGATAAGCAGCCGGAGCGATGATTGAAAGTATTTTAGCCATAGTGTTATAAGTTATTGATTATTGCGCACCCGTTTGTCATCCCGGACTAGATTCAGAATGACATTTGGATTAAAGCATTTCCTTAATCCGCTTCGCCACCGCCTCACCCGCAAACTGTTCCAGCACCACCTGCGGCGCCTCCCGGATCTTCTGGACAGAACCAAAATAAGTGAGCAGACGTTTTTTGAGTTTCGGCCCGACCCCCGGAATCTTATCCAGAGCGGACTGGGTCATCTTTTTGTCCCGGGAACCCCGGTTATACTCGATAGCGAAACGATGGGCCTCATCGCGGATACGCTGAAGCAGATAACTGCCCTCACTGTCATTCGGAAGCGCAACGGGATCTGACTTTCCGGGAATATAAACCTCTTCCAGGCGCTTCGCCAAAGCGAGCATCGGAATCTTTAAACCCTTCTCAAAAAGCACATCGTGGGCCGCGTGGAGCTGCCCCTTACCGCCGTCAATCACCATCAGGTCCGGCCGGGATTCAAACGACAGGTCTTTCTTCTTTTTCTGATAAGCCACATAAAGAATCCCGTCTTTAAAATAATCAGGCCTTGCTTCAGCAAACTTTTTCATTTCAGCCGGCGGCTGCCTCAGAGTTTCAAAACCAAGCTTCAGATAATAAACCTCCAACGACGGATGGCACACCAGATAGAGCCGCTTCATTTTCGACTTTTCAATCAGCTTACGGATGATAAAATGTCCCAGCTTTTTACCCCTCTCTTTTTCGTCCACCCACACCCCGCCGATCCGGTGAACTTTATCACTCATTTCATGCAGCCGACCGTGGGCAACAAGCCGGTTTCCTTTTTGGATTACGTAATATTGTTTGATGTCAAAATCCTGGATTTATTTCCAGCCTTTTTTAATTTTATCATTATTTTTTTTTT
>CAZSOH010000158.1:0-2543 GCA_964608535.1 uncultured Candidatus Peribacteria bacterium | reverse complement strand
CTGCACATTCCGCGTATCGCGATCGTTTTTACGATTTCGACCCTTATCCTATTTCTGATGCTCGCCCTCGCGACTTATCTGGGTGTGAGTGAGCTGGCAACTATCGCAGTATTTCCGATGCTGATCATGACCACACTGGCGGAAAAATTTGTCAGCACGCAAAGCGGTAAGGGGGTTTTTGCTGCGGTTCTTTTAATGATTGAAACAACGATTGTCTCGCTGATCTGCTACTGGGTAGTCGAATGGCAGTTTCTGCAAAACCTGATGCTGAGTTACCCTGAAATCATCCTGCTTCTGATCGTGATCAACTTGGGTCTTGGCCGATGGACCGGCCTGAGAGTGTTCGAGTATATAAGGTTCAGAGAAGTGATGAAACACACTGAAGAATAAATTTATTAAAGTCTCAAGTGCGAGTGCGAGTCGCAAGGATTGCCCACTTGAGACATGAGACTCGCACTCGCACTTAAATTATGTGGTTTTTACACAATCCAGGCCTGCTCGGGATTAACGCCCGGAACCTGAAATACATCAAGGCGTACAATCCCAAAAAAGCGATTATGATGGCGGACAGTAAGATGAAAACCAAGAATTTTCTGTCTGCCAGGGGCGTTCCTGTTGCCAAATTATTTGGTTCAATCCATAGCAAAAAGGAATTGAGGAGTTTTGACTGGAACACACTTCCCAATTCATTTGTTGTCAAACCGAATTCTGGGTATGGGGGAGAAGGGATTCTGGTTATTTCGGACCGCAAAGGACGTAATTTTGTAAAGCCGAATGGCGAAATTGTTAGTTTTGAAGAAATGCAGCGGCACGTCCAGGATATACTGGACGGACGTTATTCTTTGGCTAATTTATCTGATTTTGCTTTTTTTGAGCAGCGTCTTGAGGCGCCTGAACCGTTCGATAAAATGGCTTACAAAGGCCTGCCGGATTTAAGAATTGTGGTTCACAATCTGATTCCGGTTATGGCGATGATCCGCCTTCCTACCGAAGAATCCCAGGGAAAAGCGAATGTGCATCTGGGTGGTGTGGCGGTTGGGATTGACCTGGCTAAAGGTGAAATGACTCATGTGACTCAGTATAATAAAGAGATAGACAGTGTCCCGGGCTACGGCCCTGTACGCGGCACTAAAATTCCCCACTGGGATGAGATCCTACTGATCGCTTCACGGGTACAGCAAATCACCAATCTGGGCTTCGCGGCCATTGATATTACCCTGGATAAGACTGGGCCGATTCTGCTGGAAATCAATGCACGAGCCGGCCTGGCGGTGCAAATCGCCAACATGGCCCCTTTACGCAAGCGGCTGGAACGAATTGAGGGGATTAAAGTGGCCACTCCCGAAAAAGGGGTACGGATTGCTCAGGATATTTTCGGCCATAAGATTGAAGAAAAGGCGGAAGAAAAAACACCCCAAAAACCAGTGATCGGAAACCTGGAACGGATTGAAGTAATCGGCAAAAAAGGGAATAAAAAAATCATTGCCCAAATGGATCCTACGATTGAAAAATCAGTTTTGGACCAGTCGGTAGCTGATGAAATAAAGCTTGATGATGGTTATTGTAAATTCAGCCTGGTCGGCAACCGTATTCAGACGGTCGTAGACACTCAGGATTTTAAGGGTAAAAAGTATAAAATGCTTATCGGCCAGCGGGATCTTAGGGATTTTCTTATTGACCCGACCCGCCATATGGCGGCTGAAAAGGCCGGAAAAGATTCTTCGAGCATTGCCCATATTGTCCGCCATTTTTCGAATGAAGATCTGCATAAAATTGATGATGAAATTGCGGCGATTGATGGAGAGATAAGGCTTTTAAACCACCTCAAGCCGACTAATTTGAAGGATGAGCACAATAAATTCCTGGTCGATCCTACATACAATCCCCAATTTGAATATAAAGACCTCAAATTTGATCCGAACAACCTTTACGCCCGCCTTAAACGAATTGAATTTCCTGATTCGCCGATTGGCATTTTATGGCGCAAGAAGGTAGACGAGATCAAGCGAAAAATAGAGCTTTTGGAAGCCAGAGGGAGTGATTCTTTCACAGCTAAATCAATTCATTTATACGGAGCGCCCGACCAACACATACTGCGTGAAGCCGTGAACGAAATTGTTTCCATGCCTGAGAGTTTCCCCAGCGTTTCTAAACAGCTGAACACCAAAGAAGCCAAGAAACTTTTTGAGCAGGCGATTGAAGATAATGGGTTAAAGGGATGGGCTGTTAAAATTAAACCGGATATGGTTTCTGACGCGATTGCCGGAAAGGCTAATTCTGTAATGATCCGGGAAGGGGCAAAATTTTCTGAAGACCGGATAAAAGGAACCATTGCCCATGAGATTGAAACTCATGTGTTTACAGCCATGAACGGTAGCCAGCAGCCTTTTAAGATATTCCAAAGAGGGCTGGCGGATTACCTGATGACGGAGGAAGGACTGGCAGTTTTTAATCAGGAACGAACCGAATCCAGTGAAACGGAAAAGAAATACTGGCCTGCCTCTTCGGTGCTTGGGATATACACGGCTCTGCATGGCTCTTTC
>CAZSOH010000157.1:0-2558 GCA_964608535.1 uncultured Candidatus Peribacteria bacterium | reverse complement strand
AATAAATTATTACTTTCCTTAACAGCTATTCTGGTACTCGCCGGCTGCGCCGCCAAAGCCTGCCCGGAAATCGATAATAAACCTGAATGTCAGGAAAACCCCTCCTGCATCGCCATCCACAAACCCTGTAACAGCAGCGAAGAAGGCTGTAAAGATAATGTGATGTTCTCGGAATGTAAAACCCGGAAATCAGCTCAGAACACCGCTAAAAACTAAACTGCGAAAAAGGCTTGGTGTGAACCGATTCTCTGATTCTCCAGATCAGCTCCGCCATCTCTCCGCGGGACACGCTTTGGTCAAAAGCTTTTAAAGTAGCCGGAATATAGCCCTGATTCTGTAAGGCATCAATAAAAGGCTTATACCAGGGGGAATTCCCTTGAACTTCTGCGTTCTCTACCCCCAAAGTATTCACCAGGATTTTAGATGCCTCCACTAAATTAATCGTATTGGCCGGGCCAAATGTTCCATCGGGATACCCCTGAATGATCCCGTTTTCTTTGGCATAACAGACATAGCCCGAAAACCAGTCTGACTTTTTGACATCCGGAAAACAGTTGTCCGCGTATGCGGTTGGATTAGTACCCAGTTTTGCGCCCACAATAATTTTTGTGAATTCCGCCCGGTTAACCGTTTTGTCAGGCTGATAAGAACCGTCCGGATAGCCAGCCACAATCCCCTGCTCTGCCAGATAACGCACCGAATCCTCATACAAATGGCCGGAAAGGTCATAAAGAGGTTCTTTAGGAGCGTCTTTATTAAACAGTTCACTGGTTTGGGCCACCAGCCATTGGCCGATCCAGCCCACTGTGCCGTCCTTCCGCTCAACTTTATAATAACCGTCGGTTTCAGCAATCACATGCAGAACCTCTCCCACAGGCGCCGTGCCGAGCACGGTGGAGGTCTCCATACAGGGAATATTCCTGATACGGACGCCCGTCGTCACCTGCGCATTCCAGTCGCGCTCATAAATCGGATCATGCATGCAATCTTCCGCTCTCAAATCAGCAGGCGGAAAAAAGAGGATTACAAAGAAAACAGCGGTAAGCAGCTTAAATGCAAAACGGATCATATAGATAAATTAAAGAGTATGTTTGGTTTTTATCTCAGAAATCTCAATCTTATAGTCAATGCCCAGATCGTTTTCCCTTACAATCGTACTGGCTTTATAAAGGCTCTCAAAGGTCCCGGCATCAATCCATTCTCCCTTGAGGATTTCCGCGGAAAGCTCACCTTTTTCAAGGTAAGTCTTGGCCAGATCAACAATTTCAAGCTCACCGCGCTTAGAAGGTTTTAGCGCCCGGGCCCGCTCTGAAACTTTATTATCAAAAAGGTAAAAACCAGTTTGGGCCAGACGGGATTTAGGCTGCCGGGGCTTTTCTTCAATCGTTAAAACACGGCCCCCTTCATCCAGCTCCACCACGCCAAACCGCTCAGGGTCCGGAACTTCTTTTACAAACACTTTGGCGCCGGATTCAAAGGCCTGAATGGAAGAGGTAAAATCATGAGTGAAAATATTATCCCCCAAAATCATGGCTACCGAATCGTTTCCGATAAATTCAGAACCGATCAGAAAGGCCTGGGCCAGCCCTTCGGGCTTATCCTGAACTTCGTAAGCAAACCGGGCGCCGAATTGCTTGCCGCTGCCCAGCAGATTAACAAAATCACCGCTGTGGTCAGGCGCCACAATAATCAGAATATCCTTAATCCCCGCCTTCAGAAGGGTCTGAAGCGGGAAATAGATCATCGGCTGATTGTAAACCGGCAGCAGCTGTTTGCTGGTTACTTTGGTGAGCGGATTAAGCCGCGTCCCTGAACCTCCGGCTAAAATAATTCCTTTCATAATTCCAATTGTGGGTCAGTTGTGGGTCAGCTTCGCGTGGACCAGATTGTGACTATTTCAACAACAATTTGCTCCACAATTTGCTCCACCATTTGACCCACTATTTGTAATAATTCTGAACTGATTTTACCACATCCCCCATCTTCACCTCCTTCGCCTCCTCAGAAGAGCGCTCCTTCCACTCAACCGCCTGTTTTTCAAGGGTTCTGGAGGATACCACAAGCCGCAGCGGAATGCCAATCAGATCTGCGTCGTTAAGCTTTACACCAGGACGCTCGTCCCGGTCATCGTACAGAACTTCCACCCCGGCTGATTTGAGGTCTTCATAAAGTTTTTCAGCGTCCTTCGAAACATCCCCGATCGAAACCAGATAAACCAGGTAAGGGGCAATATTTTTAGGCCAGATGATCCCTTTCTCGTCATTGAAGGCTTCAACCACAGTCCCCATCGTGCGTCCCACCCCAATGCCGTAACAGCCCATATAAAACGGCTTCTCTTTCCCGTCTTTGTCGGTGAAAACCGCACGGGCCATCTTGGTGGAATAATGGGTCCCGAGCTGGAAAATATTTCCCACCTCAATCCCCCGCCCCTCAATCAGCTTTTTACCGTCTTCGGTAACCGAATCCTGCGGCGGAAGGGCGATATCGGCCAGCTCATCCACTTCAAAATCCCGGCCGTAATTCACATTCAGCGTGTCTTTATGATGTTCATCCGCACC
>CAZSOH010000156.1:0-2588 GCA_964608535.1 uncultured Candidatus Peribacteria bacterium | reverse complement strand
TATCGGTGCGCTGCTGCAGCTTCTTGTACAACTCCCGGCCTTAAAACAAGTGCATTATAAGCATGCCTGGCTGCTGGGCTATAAACGACAGGATGTCAAAGAAGCTTTTCGGCTGATGCTCCCCCGTATTCTTGGGCTTTCTTTGACACAATTAGCATTAATTACCAATACCCTGATTGCCAGTTTTCTGGTGACAGGGTCAATCACTATTTTTTATCTGGCAGACAATCTTCAGGCGCTCCCGATGGGGATGATCGGAATTTCGTTCGCGATCACTTCATTCGCGACCCTCTCGGAATTAGCCAGTGAAGAAAACACCAAACCTTTTGCCGAAGAGATCAGGCGGGTGATGGGGCTTATTCTTTTTCTGATTATCCCGGCGACCATTGGCATGCTGGTGCTGAGACATCAGATTGTTGAGGTGGTTCTGACATACGGACAGTTCACTGAAAACGACGGGCTATTGACTGCTTCTGTGCTTGGCTTTTTGCTGATTTCTCTTTTTGCCCAATCGCTTATTCCATTGCTCTCAAGAGGCTTCTATGCTTTTTATAACACCAAAACTCCTCTGCTGAGCGGGTTTTCTGCTGTTCTTTTGATGATAGCGGGCAGTGTAACATTAGCGCTAAAGTTACACCTTGGAATTATTGGGATTGCGATTGCTTTCTCGGCAGGGCATATTGTTTATTTCGTACTCCTTCTTGTCCTGCTCCAGCGCAGAGTAGGCTATGGGCTCATAAACTGGATGAACGCTTTTAAAGTGGTCATTATCAGTACCATTATGGGGTCTGGAGTCCAGATCGCTAAAATCCTTGCCCCATTCCCTGAGCATACCCTCAGCCGGTTACTTTATCTGATTGCCTATACACTTGTTGGAATGGTGGTTTATTTTGCACTGGCTGCTTTTCTGGAAATGCCGGAATTTAGGGCGATTTGGAGGTATTTCAGGAGGTTGAAATAACTAATTGTCATTTTGAACCTGCCTTTGCCGGCAGACAGGTTTAATTCAGGATGACGATTGGGGATGATTATTAGAGACTGTTAACTATCTCTTTAAATTGTTTTCCCCGGTCTTTCGCGTTTTTAAACATGTCGAAACTGGCACAGGCTGGCGAGAGGACAATGGAGTCTTCGGGTTTAGCGTGTTTGTAAGCGGTCTGGATGATCGTTTTAAAGTTTCCGGACTGGTCGTAATCTAAAATCAGCTCTTTCCCGCCTGCCGCCAGCAATTCTTCCTTGATTGTCTGGCCCTCCTCCCCATACAAATAAACCCGGATCCTATTATTGGCGATTTCTGAAGCCAGAAAACTGAAATCAGCCTCTTTGGAGCTTCCTCCAAGCAGCAATATGAGTTTTTTGGGGAGGAATTGATCTATGGCCGCCAAAGTGGATTCTGGTGAAGTGCTGGAAGAATCGTTGTAGAAATGGATGTCGTTGAGGGTGCGGATAAATTCCAGGCGATGCTCAACGCCTTTAAAAAGCTTAATTTGCTCCTCCATCGTCGTGGCGGGTACAAAATGGAGTTTGGCAATCGCCGCCGCGAACAGGAGATTGTCTGGGTGAGTTTTTACGTTGATCTGATCGAAGTGAAGGATATTTTCAATTTTACCGTCAAAGCATAGCCGCAAATAACCTTCATCCCATACCGCCCAGTGATCGCCACGCTTCTGACCGACCCAGAAAAGTTGTGCGGGAGTAGCATGGGCCAGTTTCGCTGAGTTTTCGTCATTGGCATTAAGCACCGACCAGTCTTCGCCTTTTTGGTGTTTAAGGATATTTGTTTTAGCTGTCATGTAATCCTGAAGGTTTTCATGCCAGTCCAGATGATTTGGGGTGATGTTGAGGACTGCCGCAATATAGGGCGACCGTTCAATATCCGCAAACTGAAAACTGGAAACTTCCATCAGAACGGGGTCTTTAGCATGCTTTATAACTGTTTCCAGAACAGGCTGACGGTCATTTCCTCCTACAATCAGTCTTTTTCCGTAATGCGCTGTCAGGATCTGTTGGAGGAGAGTGGTGGTAGTGGTTTTTCCGTTTGTTCCTGTGACAGCGGTCACCCGGTCTCCCGCCACTTCCATGGTCAGCTTTGTCAGCGAGGTGACGTTACAGCCCGCGTCGATCGCCTCCTGTATTCCAGGCAGGGAAATGTTGATTCCCGGGCTTCTGATAATAGTATTGAAGGCGGTCAGGTCATCAAAAGCATTTTTACCCATTCTTCCCTTTACCCCTTTGGGCAATTCGAGATCGGGGTTCTGGTCACAAATAGTGATATTACTGACCTTTTGAGATATTAAGAAGTCCAGGGCGGCTTTTCCCTCTGTTCCGAATCCGAGAATGGCGACGGGCTCATCAAATTTCATGACTGCATTATAATTCATATTCGGATAGGTAGCTAATCCGAAAAGACCATATCACATCCTGAACTCGTTTCAGGATCCTAAGTCGCCAAGATGCCAGGTACAAGGGAACCCTGAAATAAATTCAGGATGTGAATAAGGCAGTAAAGTGATTTCTCCTTACGCTCCTAATGTATGATTAAAAAATATAATTCGATATAGTTAAATATAATTAAATTAAATAAACAT
>CAZSOH010000155.1:0-2633 GCA_964608535.1 uncultured Candidatus Peribacteria bacterium | reverse complement strand
TACGCATGATAAAATGTCCCATATTTTTACCCCTTTCTTTCCCGCCCACCCACACACCGCCGATCCGGTGAACTTTCTCACTCATATCATGCAGCCGACCGTGGGCAACAAGCCGGTTTCCTTTTTGGATAACGTAATATTGTTTGATGTCAAAATCTTCGATTTCCTTCCAGGCTTTTTTAACTTCATCCGTATCTTTCTTTTTCGCTTTTCGGATCTCGTAACCTTCCGGCAGTTCATCAGGCAGATAATTGAGCCGCCGCCGGATCACCTCCGCCATCGATTTGTAGTCGTCGATGATGTCCTGAGTAGTTTTGAGGCGGAACTGGCGGTAATCGGAAGGTGCCGGCAAACCTTTTTTAAAAACCACCATCGACCCCACCACCTCAGAACCGGATAAATGGGAAATATCAAAGCATTCAATCCGCTTTGGCAAAGCCTCCAGCTTCAGGGCTTCTTTCAGTTCCTCCAGAGCCTTCTCTTCACGCTTGTCCGCCATCCAGCGGGCCCGGTTCTGGTCGGCAAAACTGCGGGCGTTCTTTTCGGAAAGCAAGATCAGATCATCTTTTTTACCCGCCTGCGGATGAATAAGCTTAACCGCTTTGCTGGTGAACTGGCGGATGTAATCCTGCATCAGCTTTGAGCCTTCCAGCTCAACCGAAATCAAAACCTCTTTAGGAATATCCGCCGCCAGCGAATAATAATCCCGCAAAAACGTTTCCATGACTTCACTTAAATCTTCACCCCCTTCTAAAATAAAATTTTCCTGCCCGATCAGTTTCCCGTTCCGGATCTGGAAAAGGTTGAAAAAGCTCTTCCCCATATCCTGGACAAACCCGATCACATCCCGGTCGGCAATATCGGTATCGGTAATGAGCTGGCGTTCCGCCGAACGTTCAACGGCTTCGATCTGATCCCGAAGTTTCGCGGCCCGCTCAAATTTCCTTTCGGCGGCAAATTCAGCCATCTGCTGTTTGAGCATCTCGATAGCAGGACCGTAATTGCCCTCCAGAAACTCGATGGCCTTATCAATAATCTGATGATATTCCCCGGGCGTCACCATGCCGGCACAAGGGCCGATACAGCGCTTGATATGATAATCCAGACAGGGCCTTTTAGCGGGCGTCGTCCCGATTTTAACAGCCACTTTCGCGCCCTTGAGCGGCGTCCCTTTAGGATCAACAGAAATATTTCTGACCGTGCAGAGCTTAAAAACCCGCCTGATCGTTTCCATAATCCTTTTGACATCCAGCCCGCTGGTTTTCGGACCAAAATACCGGGCCCCATCCTTAACAATCCGGCGCACCGTATAAACCTCCGGGTAATCCTTATCCACGGTAACTTTTATGTACTGGAAAGTTTTATCATCCCGCAAAAGAACGTTATATTTAGGCTGCAGTTCCTTCACCAGATTATCTTCCAGCACCAACGCCTCAATCTCACTGTTCGTCTCAATCCACTGAATATCTTCAGCGAGTTCAAGCATTTTCTTCGTTTTGAGGGCATGTTTAGCCGACTTCCGGAAATAACTGGAAACCCTCTTCTTCAGATGTTTCGCCTTCCCGATATAAAGCACCTCCTTTTCTTTATTTAAAAACTTATAAACCCCCGGCGAACCCGGAATTTTCTCAATGATTTTCGTAAGAGACTTTGCCATAATTTGATTATACATGAAAAAATCTGAACTTTGATTTATATGATTCAGTGACTTCCAGATTTATTTGACAAATCATATAAATTATACTAAAATAAAAAACCTTTTATTAAAGCATAAAGTATGCCTTCAATAGAGAAACCAGAAAACACCGGAAAAAATACTTATTTTGGCAAAAACAACTTCTTGAATAAAATCCGGCAAACTGCCCGCGGTATACTGGGTGGAATGGTAATAAGCGGAGTAGTTCTGGCAGGAAATGGATGTGCCACAATCCCGCCTAAGAAACAGCTTAATATACCAGCCAAAAAACCTGAAAAAATCATCGCACCCCCTCATTATAAAAAAGGAGAGAGGGCTAAGGAGGAAATCGAAAAAGGCAAAGAAAACTGGATCATGGTTTATGCCGAAGCTATAAAAATATTGGAGAGAAAAATGATGACCTTCGCTAATAAATACGGTCGGAAAACGAAATTCAAAAAGTTCTATCAACTGGCTTTAAGGAAAGTTTACAAAATTACTCAGGATTACCGTAAAGTAGTTATGGGAGAAAAAATGGTACATTTGGATCTGAAAGGAAGTTCAGTAAAAGTAATCGCGATCGACGTAGCGCACAACATTATGAAAGAATGTATTAAAGAATCAGGGATATTTGAAAGCGATGAAAAAAAGTTAGATATGAAACAAATGCGACTTGATGTTCAGCGTCTCATGGAACACTATAAAAGTCTGAAACATCCCAAATAAGAAGACTAGTTTCTTTGCTTCTTTTTACACGGCTCGTAATCCCCCGGGTAAATAGCGAGTCATGCGTTCCGTAATGTAGAGACGCCATTTATGGCGACTGGAAATGAAGGATAAAATAGTAAAAATCTGCAAAGAAGATTATTTACTATTTTAAGCATGACCCTATTGCGGTTTTCGATCCGTTTTTTGCCACCAAAAAATGGATGCCCGCCCGGCGAGGGCAACAGAAAAA
>CAZSOH010000154.1:0-2719 GCA_964608535.1 uncultured Candidatus Peribacteria bacterium | reverse complement strand
TTCTTGGTGCGTCCAGTTGAGGCACGGACGACGACGTTGTACATTTTTAATCTGCTATCTCTTCTACTTTCCCGCCTCAGGTCTCAAGTCTCAAGTTATCTGTCTTTGTTTTACGGAAATCCTAATTTGTCTGCCAGCTCCATCATCACCTCCCGGCCGGTGAATTTTATTTTGCGGCCAAGGATAGCGCTGGCTAAATCCCGGCCGGAATTGATTACCATTTCCCCGTGGCTCACCCCGGGGATCTGAAGCTGGTCAAAGCGGGTGGGGCTGAGCAAAAAATCGCAGCGCTCTCTGAAACCGGCGGTCTGAAGAAACAGGCTCCTCAGGCCGGGGCTGATGGCTTCGTTTCGATGGTTTTCAAGTGGGATTATTGCGGCTTCCTGCGAACCGGATTTCGGACTCATGGGCTTTGGGGCAACGGATTACGGGCTTATTCTGACAGAATTTACTTCTTTTTTCAACTGTTCTTCCTCTCGCACAACAATTGATTGACACCTTTTTGATTATAACTAAAATGAGGGCGGTCATTTGGAGATTGCTCTATTTAAGGGGCAAAACCCTGCCAATAGGGGCATCTCTTTGATCTTTTCATCAATGGTCTGCAAATCAAACCCAAGTGAACGGAGAATTCTGAATGCCGCAAGTTTCTGTGAGACGTCGAGCAAGACAATTCAGCCCCCCTCAGAATCCTAAAAGCCCTTACGAGCGTTTGGGGATCGATCCACGCTGCCGATGCTTTGAAGGCCTTCACCCCCGCGAAAAGCAAGAGCTCCAAAACAAGCTCCCGCACGCAGAGAGCGGCTCTTTCCGCCTCAGATGGAAGCCAAAAAGCCAGCGAAATCACCGACGGATCAGTGTCCGCCCTGCCGACGACAATTCCCAGCTCCTCTGGGTGTCGGTGGAGACAAACTAAACCCTCTTTATTCGATTTGCAGGGCGTTCCTATGGGGGTCGCGACGCGGCCCCCTCTTTTCTATGCTTTTTTTAATTTTTGGCTATAGAGTGACCGGTACAGGCATTCTTTAGGGCTGATGAAATAATCTTTTTCAGCCGCCTTTTTGGATGTCCATTTCACCTTAAAATCCCGGACGATCACGAAAGGAATGGAAGCGTTTGTCTCTCCCATCAGCAGATTGGCGGCGGAGGCCAGATTATCCGCCACGGCGATGCGGGTGTAATGCATCTTCTTGCCGAACAGATCTTTACTGCCCCGCTCATCCTCCACCCCTTCAAATCCTGCCCACCCAATGGCGATCCCTGCCGTTCCTAAACGAAGCGGATGGCAGTGGGAATCGCTGATGAGCACGCCAAGTTTTTTGAGTTTATGGGTTTTTTTGAGGTCTGTCTGAATATCCCGGGCATCTCCGAAAGGTTCTTTGGGCCATAAAACAGCCAGATTGCCGGGAGTGTTGCTGTTGTCGATACCGGCATTGGGGATGAGGATTCTGTTTTTAAGCGTCAAAACCATCTCGCCTTCATCTAAGACTTTGTCGGCCTCTTTTTTGATAAGCTTTTTAAAATCTGACTTTGATTTAACGGTTTCAAAACGGTTCTGATGGAAGGAAACCGCTTTTGAGGCGATCACCAAAATATCCCCTTCCTTAAGCTTTTCCTTTGCTTTTCCCAGGCTTTTTTCGAGCGCGATGAACAGGTTGTCGCCCGGATTTAACCGTTTGCTCTTCAGAGGGATTAAGTTCATATTTCTGTAAAATTAAAATACACGCCATGATCAGCCAGAAAATCATCGCCAGGTCATTTTTCCAGAAAGGCATATCAAAGAGTCCGTGCAGGAGCATCCCCCACATCGCGACCAGCGGATAAGTAAACCGGATATGCATGAGAATGACCAGCGCCAGAAAAGCCAGCAGGCCAACAAGCCCCGCGTTGAGCCAGAAGCCCAGGAAAATGTTATGCGGATGCGGCATATTCCATTCGAGCGGCGCGTGCCCAAGGGTCTCCGGCGCCTGATTCTGATAATTGGCCTGAAAAAGTCCCGGGCCGAGACCAAAGACGGCATTCTCTTTGATCAGGTCAATTGATGTTCTGTAAATTTCGATTCTGACCGATGTACTGGACCGGTTTTCCCAGTCAAGGAATTGCCGGAATTTTGCTGTATTCATCTGGCTCACTGTGATGCCGATAAACACGATTATGAGGGCAATGACCGACGCGCCCATTTTTTTTCTGAGTTTCGGAATTTTAAGAATCAGGTAAAGGACGGTTAAGCCCAGCGCTCCAAACACCCCAATGATTCCCGCGTATGACTGGGTAAAGAATAAGGCGTAAGCCACAATCACCAGCGCCGCGATGTCCAGATGGTCAATCCAGCGCAAGGCTGATTTCCTCATCGCGAAAAAGTAAATACCGATCAGGATAGCCGGAACCAGGTAGAGCGCTAAATAATTGGCAGATTCATAAAAACCCTTTAGTCTCAGGTCGATGGTCACTCCGTCGGAGAAGAGTCCAAATCCGTGAGCAATGAGCGCGACCACGGCTGATGAATAAAAGAAAAATCTTAATATTTTTTCAACATCTTCCTTTGACTTCAGGGTCTGGGTGAGCACACCAAAATAAAGGATGGGAGAGGTTACCCACCCCTTCCATACTCCCAAAGCTTTTTTTGTTGCGTTGAGAATTTCCCCGCTCGGCAAAGGGATGCTTGTGGTCGCCGGCACGACCCCCTATGCTGTGCCGATTATACACCCACACACCCCAA
>CAZSOH010000153.1:0-2734 GCA_964608535.1 uncultured Candidatus Peribacteria bacterium | reverse complement strand
TCAGCCAGACAGCCTTCAAGAATCAATGGATGTCTTTCCAGTATTCTTTTTTCAAAAACGACATATTAAACCAGCTCTTTAAACTCCACGACGCCACCACCGTCTGTGCCTGCGTTGCCTCCCAATTCGGCCTCATCGCGGCCATCAACGGCCCGCAGGATTGTGTAACGGAGCTTAAAAAGGGAATGCAGGAAAGACGCAGCCTGATCTGCGAAAGGCTGAACCGCATCCCTCATCTGTTCAGATACTATTCAAAACCCGAAGGCGCCTATTATATCCTTCCTGAGATCGTTTTTCCTCAGAAAGATTCTATTCAGGCCGCCTTTGAAATCCAGAAAGCCACCAATGTAGTGACCGTGCCCGGAGTCGCCTTCAGCCCCATCGGCGAAGGGCACATCCGCATGTCCTTCGGAGGAGGCGCCGCCCGCGGCCCAAAAGGGAACAATCTGATCAATCAGGCTTTCGACAAGCTAGAGGAATGGGGTATAATATACAAGTAAAAATAAATAGAAGTGCAATTATGAAATTTCACTTGAGCCGTCAATATTGGGGTATTGTCGCAGCGCTCTTGTCAACGATTTTCATATCAAGCTATTCAACGTTCACCAAAATATTGCTGAATGAGTTTTCAACTTATTCTTTGGCAGCCATTGCTCAGATATTCTCCGTAATAACCCTTCTGTTCTTTTTTGGGGCTATAAATGAGTATAAAAAACTGCAGGAATTAACCTACAAAGAAATGGTGGCAATGGTGATGGTCGGAATCCTTTCTGCCGTCATCCAGCCCCTTTTCTTGTTTAAAGGGCTCCTTCACACCAGTGCCATCAACGGTGTTCTGATCAGCAGAACCCAAATGGTGATCGTTGGAATCATTTCTGCCTTTTGGCTAAGGGAAAAAGTTGGCCCGCGCCAGATCGTCGGAACCATCATCATGTTTGGAGGAGCCTATTTTATTGCTACCAAAGGCCTGACCTCAAAAATCGTGATAGGCAGTGGTGACACTCTGCTGTTTGCGGCTGCTTTTTTCGGGGCGCTTTCTACCAATGTTTTCAAACGATATCTCTCTCACATATCCCCGCAGCTTATCGTGTTGATGAGGAATACTCTGGGAATGATTCTTAACTTAACGATCGTCCCGTTTATCTTTGGATTCCAGCACAATTTTCAGTCCGTTTTTGATAAAAAAACCTTGACCATTCTAATTATATTCACCCTTATTATTATCGTCGGCGCCCAATACCTTTGGTATAAATCAGTTGAGATAATCCCTGCGAACCGCGCCTCAACCATCGGAATGAGTTCACCTTTATTCGGCATTCTGTTTGCTATGTCTATTCTTGGAGAAAAACTGACTTATTACCATATCTTTGGAGGAATTCTAATTGTTCTGGGTTTGATTGCCTCTACCCTCCATCAACAGCGCCATGCTCAGCATCCTGTGCATCTGAAAGTGAAACATTGGATACACTAAAAAAGGAACAGTCTCTGAACAAAATTAAGTCTTATTTCATAAAAACTATTTTTAAGGTAAAATTTTCACCCGACTTTAATCATAACCCTCCATAACATGCCTGAAACAATCGACAACCCCAATGAATGGGAAGAAAGAGACGATATGGATTCTCCTGATGCGGAAACAGAATGGAAAATCCATGAACGCCTGAGTCAATTGACCGGCCCTCACCAGCCCATCCAAATTCCCCAAGACACCCGCCCAAAAATCTCAAGGGCAATTGAAGGAGCGCTAGAGGAGACAGACGGAGAAATTCAAGCTGGTAACGTCTTAGCGCCCTGGTAAACCGCTTTGGCCATTTTTTAACTTTGGTGTATTTTAAAATTAATTCTTTAAAAGTACTCCAAAATGATCATCGGCTTAACCGGCCCCATGGCCTCCGGAAAAACCACCGTTCTAGATGCCCTCAAAAAATGGGGATTTAAGCATGTCACTTTATCAGACATGGTGCGCGAGGAAGCCAGAAGGCTGGGAATAGACGAAAAGCGGGAAAACCTGATGAACGTCGGCCAAACTTTGCGCCGAAAACACGGCACAGGAATTTTAGCGAAACGGGCCCTCGAAAAAACCAAAACCGCTGGCGGTGATAAATGGGTCATAGATGGCATCCGCAACCCTGCAGAGATTGAGGAACTGCGGAAAGAGCCTGATGTTGTGATCATTGCCAACACAGCCCCTGAAGCACTCATCATCGAACGAATCCGCTCACGAAAAAGATCTGATGACACCTTCGACGAAGTCTCTATTAAACGAAAACTGCGCCGTGAAATGGGCGAAGGAGAGCCTGAAGACGGCCAGCAGGTCGGCAAATGCATCGAAATGGCCGATTATGTGTTTGAAAACAGCATGCCGATGAATGAAGTTGAGGAAGAATTCAAGAAGTTGTATGATAAAATAACCAGTGGTAAGTAGTAAGTGATAAGTAATAAGTGTATTTTAATTGTTAATTTTGTATAACCATGACTAAATGTGCAAAAACTTTTACAGACGTCATAGCTTGGAAAAAAGCCTATGAACTTGTTTTATTAATTTACAAAAGAACAACTAGATTCCCTAGATATGAAGAATTTGGACTCAAATCACAATTGAGAAGAGCCTCGATATCAGTAGTTTCTAACATTGCTGAAGGATTTAAAAGAAGAGGAGTAAATGATCGATTAAGATTTTATAACCAATCTGAAACTTCACTTGAAGAAGTAAAGTGTCAAATTCTGATTTCTC
>CAZSOH010000152.1:0-2816 GCA_964608535.1 uncultured Candidatus Peribacteria bacterium | reverse complement strand
TAAATGGATCCTCCGTCAGCACCTGAAAGATGCGATAAAATACCGCCTTGCCCATTTTCTGAAAAAGAATCCGCGAAAAAAATAATTTTATTCTGTAGGGGTGGCAGATCTGCAACCTCTACAGAATAAAATTACAACCAATTAACGATAATCACATGAAAAAAACAATCACCGCCTTCGCTTACTTTTCTACGATGCTTTTATGTGTCATAAGTTTACGGTACGCTTACGCAGGCTTCTCGGATGTCCCTTCTTCACATTCAAACGCTGACGCGATCAATTACGTCCAGTCGGAAGGAATTGTTTCCGGCTATCCTGACGGAGGGTATTATCCTGACAAAACCATCAACCGGGCAGAATTCACCAAAATCATCATCAAGGCGGAATTCGATGACAGCGAGATAGCCGACTGCATTGCCAATTCCACACAGGAAAACTGGTCTTACGTCTTCTTTCCGGATGTACCCAAAGACGCCTGGTTTGCCAAATACGTGTGTGTCGCTAAAGCAAATAACGTAGTGGGCGGTTACCCGGATGGGACTTTTAAACCAGCCGATAACATCAACTTCGCGGAAGCGGCCAAAATCATTGTAAACGCCTCCGGCTATCAGGTTGGAACCGACCCGGTCTGGTACAAACCGTACGTTCAAGCCCTGAGTGAAGATGCCGCCATTCCGGTAAGCATTACCTCGTTGAGTAAGGCAATCACCCGCGGAGATATGGCTGAAATCGTCTACCGAATCAGAGCAGAGATTTACGACAAGGATTCAATGGAGTTTACGGATAATGAACTGGTGGCGCCGGAAGGCATAAATACCAACGCGATTGAGCCAAACGCCCCTACGCCCCCTTCTGACCCCGGCCTCCCGGTTTCATCGGATTACACGCCGACCCATTACGTGGGAAAAACCAACTGTTCTGATTCAGGGGCCGGCAGCCAAAGCCAGCCTTTCTGTCATATTCAGGCTGGTCTGGACGCGCTGAGCGCCGGAGACGTCCTGATGATCCTCGACGGTGTGTATGAAGAACGGGTTTATATGGCCAGATCAGGCACCAAATCAAAACCGATCGTCATCACCGGCGAATCCGAAAACGCTATTCTCGACGCGGGATGCGCCTCCTTTCCCTGCGATTATAATAAAATCAAAGGGTCTTATTACATTGAAGCAGAAGATGAGTATTTAACGAGCGGTTTTGTCATGAATGACCAAAGCTACGTAACGCTCAATGGATTTACGGTCAGGAACGCCCCGTGGTATGGAGTTGAAGTCAACCGTTCAACAGGACTCACCCTGAAAAACATGACGATCCAGAATGCTGTGGCCAGCCTGGTCAACATTTACGATTCATTTGACTTAAAAGTGTTAAACAACACCTTGAGCGGCGCGCATTTAGGGCGGTACACCACAAAAGGGGTTCTCGTAAATTATCCTCCGGAAGAAGCGATGAGTATCGTAAACACCGACGGCTTCGAGATCGCCTATAATTCCATGCATGACGGAATGAAAGAAGGGATCAACCCCAAAGTAGGCTCCAGAAACGGAAAAGTGCATCACAACACCATTCGTCGCTTCTGCGCGGTCGGTATCTATTTAACGGAAGCGGACAATGTGGATGTTTACAGCAACACAATTTCGGATATCGGTTATTTTAAAAAAGATGGGAAAGTTCAGCGATGCAATGACATCCTATCAGGAACCATCAACACCGAATACAACTTCGATGAAGTTATAACCACTGAAGGCGGTTATGGGTACGAAGTGGGCACCGGCATCATGCTGGCCGTCGGAGACCTGGAACCAGGAATTGAAAAAGGGACTCTGAGAAATGTAAACATCTACAACAACGTTGTCAGTAACGTTAATGTTAACTGTCTTGCCTCCTGGGATCAGATTCGTGAAAATACCTTAACCAAGTCGGGCTCATTTGAGGATGTTCATATTTACAACAACACCTTTTATAACTGCAATCTATCAAAATCAGGCTATGGCCCGGCCATCACTCTGGATAAAAGTTCTAAAAGGTTTGAAATTTACAATAACATATTCATGGGGGCCAGCGATGGCATCGAAGACAACGGCTCCGCCGGTTCAAACATCAGCCACAACCTGTTCTACAATACCGATTCCTCAGCCGGAACCGATAATGTGGAATCAGATCCTCAGTTCACAAACGCTTCAGCCGGTGATTTTACCTTAAAATCAGGAAGTCCTGCCATAGACGCGGGGACAGATGTAGGACTCCCTTTTAACGGAAGTAAACCGGACATCGGCGCGTTTGAAAAGTAAACTCATTTTAAACTAAAAATGCCCGCCGATTCCGGCGGGCATTTTTTAAAATAAGGGCTTCAGATGGAAATTGACAAAAAAATACTTTTAGGCTAGAATAAGCCCTAAATTCTAAGAAACAATCATGCCCATCGACACCACAAAACCTTTGGCGGAAGAAACAAAGCGGACAGAATACCGTGAGAGAGTATTAGATGAACTGACTGAAGAACTGAGGCAGAAAATAGAAGCGGCGCTTTCCGGCATGGCCCCGGAAGAAGAACGGGCAGCTCTGCGCGGCCTCAAAGTGACCTTTAGTCTGCCAGAGAGAGCTGATCCGGATGATCTGTTTAGCTATAAGGGCTTCCTTCAGTTTGCTGAAGGTAAATCATCAGAAGCCAAAAGAGTTTATCAGGCAGTGCAGTACATGATGGGAACAAGCTTTACCTACCGGGAATTGATTGATTTTATGAATACAGAGAGCTATCAGCGGCTAAAAATTGTGGGTGATACGAGAAGAAGACTGCTGGAGGATTATCTGGTGACAAT
>CAZSOH010000151.1:0-2901 GCA_964608535.1 uncultured Candidatus Peribacteria bacterium | reverse complement strand
TTAGCTTCTCAGCCATGTCCTCATGGGAATAAGGGTTAAAAAAGAGTGCGTTCCCTTCTCCGCAGATCTCCGGAATAGCGGCCTGATTGGAAGCTGCCACAGGAGTTCCGCACTGCATCGCCTCAAGAGGGGGCAATCCAAAACCCTCGTAAAAAGAAGGGAAGACATACGTCAGCGCGTACTGATACAAAGCTTTTAAATCCTCTTCTTCAACAAGGCCGACCAAATGAACTTTATCCTCAAGCTTCAGCGCTTTAATTGTATCGGGAATCTCATGATAAGTCGGATTATGCCGTCCGGTTATCACTAGCTCATACTGATCGCCCAGCGCCTGGTTCACATCCGCAAAAGCTTTGATCAGACCTGTAATATTTTTATGATCTCTCCATACACCCGTATAAAGGAAGTAAGGCTTGGTGATCCCAAGCCGCTTCATCAGGTCAGGACGCGCCGCCTTGGAAGGTGTGGCAAATTCAGGATTCACTCCATTATAAATCACTTCAACCTTACCCTCAGCCAGGTCAAACATTTTATTGAGGTCATGTTTGGTGTTCTCTGATACAGCAATGATTTTTTTGGCCCTTTTTACAACCGTGCTTAAAACCTTTCGATAAGCATAGCGCCTCCAAAAACTATTAAACTTCTTACCGGGAAAAAACGAAAGCGTCAGATCATGAATAGTGACTATATAAGGCTTTTTATACCGAAGGGGCGCATTGAAATGGCAAAAATGCATCAAATCAAGCTGAGAATGGTTCAGAAGCTTTAAAAAACCATGCTGCTCAGCGAACGAATAATGCGGAAATTCGGCCAGCTGCTTCGAGAATCGCCCGTTAGGCGGCTGAAAAGTATCAAATGATTCTTTTCGGAGAAAAATCACATATTCATTCTCATGATCCAGTCGAGCCAAATGATCAATCAGCTCATAAGTATAGCGTCCGATTCCGGTAAAACCTGAGCCATACATCCGGGCATCTATTCCAATCTTCATAAGGCAGTAATTAGGAGTTTACGGAGCCATTTTAACACATCCAAAATAAAGTGCGAGTGCGAGTTTCCAGTGTGTATAATCACCTATACACCGACGCACTTGAGACTCGCACTTGAGACTCGCACTGTTTTTTGGTATAATGAATAGATAAATATGATGGGCAAATAGAACCCGATTAATGACTGACCGACTCCACCACATCCATCGGCACGCTGAAAAACAGGAAGAAGCTCACAGGAAGCTGAAGAAAGTGATGAGAAAACATCACTCCGAAAAAGAAAAGGTGTTCCCGGTTTTTCTGGTGACCTTTGTCATCGTGCTTGTAACTCTTCTGATCTTCAGAAACTGGGGTAATATCACCTCCCTGTTTAAGCCGGAAAACCAGACAGTTCAGGAACAAGTTGATACCCATGGCTCAAAAACCGGCGCCCTTGCTGTTTACAAAGTCGACAAACAAGCCGGTGTCAGCGATCAGCATCAGCTCAATTCAGTACCGACCTCAGGCAGTACAACCGGAGCAGCCGTAAGTGGCGCTGTAGGAGAAAGCAGAGGAGCGGCGCTTCCGGAAAAGAACAAATCACTGAAAGATTCGGTATGGATAACCAATTATCTGAGTCAGGGGCAGCATCTGACGAAGCTTCAGCAAAGTCAGGCCAAAGCCCTGCAGAAAAGTATTCTCTCAACCTATTATCTGGGAGAAAAAACAGTCGATATCAACTCTATACTCCAAACCGATTCCCAGATTCTGAGTCAGATCAAAAACACCCTGTCGGTGGATCTCTTTAAGTACCTGGATCAGGCCGTCAGCCGGTCTGATAAACTGGATGAATACCAATTTCTGCTAAACACCCTGCTCAGCAAAACAGATCAGAGGATCAGCGATCTTCAGCATAAAATAGACTTCCTCGCCTCCAATTCAGCCAGCAGGGCTACCGAAATCAACACAAGCGAAGAAGAATTTTTCAATAATCTGAGTATTTTTGATGGAAAAGAAGCTGAAAAAGGACTGGCTGAGTTCATCGGACTTCAGGAAAGCCAGGCAGAAATCAGAGCAAAACTGGGCGCCTACAAATCCCTGCAGGGGTACTACAAGTTCTTTAAACCACGTCTGGAAAATCTCATCAGCGCGATCAAAGCCAACCGGGCCGCCCTGATAGCGGGCGTAAAAGTGGTTGAAATCCAGAACATGTCCCTGCCGCTGATCATCCGCCAAAATTGACATTTGACATTTAACCTTTAACATTTGACTTATATTTAGTCAAAGGTCACATGTCAAAGGTCACAGGTATTTATATCGGTCGTTTCCAACCCTTTCACCTCGGCCATCTCTCTGCTGTAAAGCAGGCCTTGCGTGAAGTTGATTTTCTGATTATCGGAATCGGCAGCGCACAGTATAAAGAAACCGGTGATAATCCTTTTTCGGCTGAAGAACGGAAAAAAGCGATCGAATCTGCTTTATCAGAAAATAATATCCCTCCGGACAAATACCAGATCATTCCGATTCCGGACATTCACGATAATGACCGGTGGCCGGCCCATGTCCAGACCCTGACTCCCGCTTTCAGCCACGTTTTTACAGGAAATGAAAGACTGGTGAAAGAGCTGTTTGAAAAACATACTCAGATCCCCGTAACCGTTGTAAATAAAGAGATTCCGGTCTGCGCCACAGACATAAGAAAAAAAATGGCTGAAAACAGCGATTGGGAAACATTCCTCTCCCCCTCAGTCGCTGAATACCTAAAAAAGATAGACGGCAGCAAAAGGATCAGAAACAGCTTTAAGAGCAGATCATTTTCCATCCAGAAGGCCTAAACTGACCAGCAGATAAATCATCATAAGGGGAAAGAAAAGCGAAATCACAAAAAAGGAAAGAGCCATAATTCCGCCAAAACGACCCACCCCCCCCACCC
>CAZSOH010000150.1:0-2911 GCA_964608535.1 uncultured Candidatus Peribacteria bacterium | reverse complement strand
AAAGATCTTCAGTATCTTTGACCAGCTTCACGCTGAAGAAAAAGCCAAAAAAGCTTCAGACCAGTCGAATCAGGAGGGTTTTTGGGATAACCGCGCTAAAGCTGAACAGGTTCTGAAAGAATTAAAATACTGGACTTCCCTTTCGGAGCGGTGGAACGCGATCAAAAAAAAGCGGCGTGATCTTGAAGATCTGGCCGGCCTGATTGACGATGAAAATAGCACCGAAACAGAGGCTTTTCAGGCAGAGCTGGAAGCCCTTTTAAAACTTCATCAATCGGCTCATATTGAACTGTTTTTAAGCGAACCCTATGACCAGAATGACGCGATTTTAGTGATTTCGGCGGGTACGGGCGGTACGGATGCCCAGGACTGGGCGGAAATGTTACTGCGGATGTACCTCCGCTACGCGGAAAACCACGGCTTTAAGGCAACGGTCAGAGAAAAACAGATGGCCGCGGAAGCCGGCATTAAAAGTGCAACAATTGAAATTTCGGGCATGATGGCTTACGGCTACCTAAAGGCAGAGCATGGCGTGCACCGACTGGTAAGACTTTCCCCTTTCAACGCTAAAAATCTCAGGCAAACCTCTTTTGCCCTGGTGGAAGTCCTCCCGGTCCTGGCTGAAGATGAGGGTGTTACTCTGGATGATAAGGATTTGCGGATTGATACCTTCCGGGCCAGCGGCGCCGGAGGGCAGCATGTGAACACAACGGACAGCGCCGTCCGCATCACCCATCTGCCGACCGGCCTTGTAGTGAGCTGCCAAAGCGAGCGTTCCCAGGCCCAAAACAAAGCCCAGGCTCTGGGAGAACTGAAAGCACGGCTGATCCAGAAAATGGCCGAAGAGAAAGCGGCAAAAGTCGAGGAACTCAAAGGAGGTTATAAAGAAGCGGCGTGGGGCAACCAGATACGCTCTTATGTCTTTCAGCCTTACACGATGGTTAAAGACCACCGCACGAACGAAGAAACGAGCCAGATTGAAAAGGTGATGGATGGGGATATCGATCGCTTTATTGAAGCCTTTTTGTTACAATCAGCAAGCCAGTAATCAACTAAAAATGTCACTCAACCTTGAACTCGGAGAAGACAATGAAATTCTCCGGCAAAAATCAAAGCCTGTTCAGTCAGTGGATAAAAAGCTCCAGAAGTTCATCAAAGAAATGCAGATGACGATGAAGAAGGAAAAGGGTGTAGGCCTGGCCGCTCCTCAGGTTGGCGTAAACCAGCGGTTGATTGTTGTACTGCTGGATAACAAAAAAGCAGTTCCGATGATCAATCCTGAGATCACGAGCCATAGCGATGAAGTCTGCCTGGGTGAGGAGGGGTGCTTAAGCCTGCCGGGGCAATGGGGTCAGGTCAAACGCTATCAGGCGATCAATGTAAAATATACGGATGAAAAAGGGAATATGATGCATGTTAAGCTGGAGGATTTCAATGCCCGGGTCGTCCAGCATGAAATTGACCATCTGGACGGTATTTTGTTCACAGATTATCTGGACGCGGAAGACGCCCTGCTGAGCGCCGTGCATCAGCCGGAGACTGAACGGCTATAAGGTGGTGCCCAAGAGAGGATTTGCCATGCCGGAGGCAGGTCCGCCTCTGGCGGAAACCTCCACGTCCCGAGGGACACAGCGCCCTGTATCCTCCTTCGCGCCGCTTCGGACGGACAGGCGCTGCGTACTAGTTTTTTGAGGTGGTGCCGGGAAGAGGACTTGAACCTCCACGCCCCGAGGGGCACAGCGCCCTGAACGCTGCGTGTCTACCAATTCCACCATCCCGGCATTTTATTAATCCTCCGAACCCTGAACTTGATTCAGGGGAAGGATGGATGGTGCTCGGGAAAGGACTCGAACCTTCACGCCTTACGGCACTGGTTCCTAAGACCAGCGTGTCTACCAGTTCCACCACCCGAGCGCTCGTCGGCATTCTACTTTAGTCTACACATTTTTGTAAACCAAAAATGTTTCGACTTTCGCAGATACCTCCTCTGCCCCACAAAATAGCCCGCCACCACCTATACCTAGCCGTCCCATTTTGCGGGGGCCCCATTTTTCTTTGTCCCGAGGTTTGTTATAATTGGATCAATCTTAAATCAATAGTTATGAAACTTAAAAGAACTCTCATTGCCTTCTCCTTACTTTTTCTCCTTTTTCCTCTTGCCGCCTTCGCGCTCAATTTTGATGCCGGTGAAGAGCTTTATTCTTCTGATGCTATCAACGATGATTATTACGGCGCAGGAGGAAACGTGCAAATAGAATCCGCTGTGAACGGAGATTTGGTTCTGGCCGGAGGACAAGTGAATATTAACTCTGTCGTGTCACAGGATCTGACAGCCGCCGGCGGGGAGGTTTTTGTTTCGGGGGAAGTTCAGGATGACGCGCGTCTGGCCGGAGGACGGGTAGAAGTCAGCGCCAACATAAAAGATGACCTTATCATGGCGGGTGGGGATATTTACCTTCGGGAAGGAGGCTTTGTAGGAGGGGACCTGATCCTGGCGGGAGGGAATATAGTCGTATCCGGACAGGTAAACGGCAATCTCCGGGGGGGTGGCGGTTCGGTTTATATCAACAACACCATTGCAGGGGATGTTATGCTCTACAATGTGAATGAAGTGCGTATGGGACCAAAAGGGCGTGTCCTCGGTAATTTTATGTACCGAAGCCCCAAAGCTTCAGAGACGATTGACGCCAGCCATGTTTTAGGCGCCATTGACTATAAAGAAACAAAAAAAACTGTATCTGATGAGAATTTTGCCCGGAGTTTGCTTGCCGGTTTTTCTATTTTTAAACTACTTACCTTGCTTTTTACCGGCCTATTCCTCATCTGGCTGCTCCGCTATTACATGACCAATGCAGTTACATCTGGCTATGCACTTCCTCGCAAGAGTTTTGGACTAGGCGTGTTGTTTTTT
>CAZSOH010000149.1:0-2921 GCA_964608535.1 uncultured Candidatus Peribacteria bacterium | reverse complement strand
GTGGTATTGGGGAAAGCGCCGACAGGGGTGGCATTGATGATAATGTCAAAATCCGCTTTCTGGATCTGGGTAAACTCAATCCAGTCGATCTCAAACTCCTCCGCCAGTTCCTCCGCCTTCTCCGTCGTCCGGTTAAAGATGTAAACCTCCGCCCCAAACTCCTTCAGGCTGTAAGCGATGGCCCGGGCCGCGCCTCCTGCCCCCATCACAAGGGCTTTTTTGTCCCGTACATCAGATTTTTCCCGCAGGGCCGTCATCGCGCCCATCGCGTCGGTGTTGTAGCCAATCAGCATGCTGTTCTCGTTCACTACCGTATTCACCGACCCGACCACCTTCGCCAGCGGATCAAACTCATCCATGTAGGCCATAATCGCCTGTTTGTAAGGCATCGTTACACTCAGGCCCGCGATGTTATTAAGATCCGTTTCGTAGCAGAAATTCGCCAGCTCCTCAGGGTCTGACGGGTCAATATCAAAAAGCTTATACTCCGCCTCAATTCCCTCATGCTGGATCGCCGCGTTGTGCATGATGGGGCTTAGCGAATGACGCACGGGATGACCGATGATTCCATAAGTATTTTTCATATTCTTTATCTTAATTTCAGCTCCTAAAGTCGCGAGGCTCATCGCTATCGCTTTGGTGCTCACATCGGGGTAAGCTAGAATTCCCCCATTTGAGCATCAATTTGAGCCCCGATAGTGATCAAGAAATTACTCTTCCCAAAGCGATTTCTTCTTCAGGCTGTTATCTCCAATCCGGTCCACCACGACCTTAACAATATCATCCATCTGAATCACTTCCTGAGAGCCTTTATCCATATCCCTCAGGATGATGGTGCCTTCCTGCACCTCAATCTGGCCGAGGATCAGGGCGTATTTGGCCTTCATGCGGTCAGCGACCTTCATCTGCGATTTAATGCTGTCTTTGCCGGCGCTTCCCACCACATTGATGCCGTGTTCCCGAAGTTCATTTAAAAGCGAAAGGGAGCGTTTTTTGGCAATGTGCCCGAGCTGAGCCACAAACACATGGATGCGGTCCTTGTTGGGCGGGCGGATGCCGGCTTCCTTCATGTAATCGATCGTCCGTTCCACCCCGGCCGCGTAGCCGATAGCGGGAGTGGGCTGGCCGCCAAAGAGTTCCACCAGTCCGTCGTACCGTCCGCCGCCGCCGGTGGCGTTCTGCGCCCCTTCCTTACTGCTCCAGAATTCAAACACCGTGCGGGTATAATAATCGAGCCCCCGCACTAAATGTGAATTTTCAGTATAAGGCACTTTCAGTTCATCTAAATATTCCTTCACTAAAGCGTAGTGTTCTTTGCATTCCTCATCGATCACGGTCTCAAATTTTGGCGCCATCGAAGCGAGAATTTGGCAGTCTTCCTCTTTGCAGTCTAAAAGGCGCAGAGGATTGCGGTGCAGGCGGTTCTGGCAGTCCTTACAGAGGCTTCGTTCCTTACCGGTGTAATAATTGATCAGGTCTTCTTTGTACTTTTTTCGGCAGTCCGGACAGCCGATGGTATTGAGCTGTAGGGATAGCCGATCCGCGATCCCCAGGTCCTGGTTGATTTTATAGGCAAGGTAAATGATCTGGGCGTCGATGGCCGGGTCAGCTTCGCCGATCACCTCAAACCCGAACTGATGGAATTGGCGGAAACGTCCTTTCTGGGGGCGGTTGTAGCGGAAAAAAGGTTCAATGTAATACAGTTCCACCGGCTGAGGTTCCTGGTGCATCCCGTGTTCCAGATAAGCCCGCACCACCCCGGCCGTGTTTTCCGGACGGAGGGCCAGCTTTTTACCGCCTTTGCTCTCAAAAACAAACATCTCCTTTTCCACAATGTCCGAAGAATCCCCGATGCTGTGGGTAAAAACATCCACGTTTTCAAAAACAGGGGTGCTGATTCTCCGAAAGCCCGCCTCCCGGCAGCGATGCCGCACCACCTTTTTGATGAATGAGAAATAGAGGTGATAGTCCGGGAGAATGTCGTAAGTTCCTTTTGGGCTTTGAAATTTAGGAGAGCTCATAAATTATTACTTAGTAATAAATAGTGCGAGTGCGAGTCTCAAGGGCTTCGTTTTCTTGCGACTCGCACTCGCACTTGAGACTGATTTTGATGACTAAAATATACCATATCATATTATTTTTACTTGTACAATAAATAATTCGAGTTTTGAGTAAACAGTTCGAGGCGCAAAAAACCAACACCCTCGAACTCAAAACTGTTTACTCGAACTCTCTATCGTATATCCCTTGCCAGCACCAGCCCGTCCAGTCTTGGCTCCCACCGGATCCCTTTCCTGATCGCGTACAGGCGGGATGATTCAAAGAGGGGAATGCCGATCAGGTCTTTATTGACAAGCTCCATAATGGTCTGCAGGGTTTTTAGGCGGTTTTCCGGATTCAGATCCTGACGGCTCTTTTCGATCAGCTTGTCCACAAAGGCGTTTTTATACCGCCCGTTATTGAATTCACCGTTGCTATGGATAAAAGCATCCAGAAAATCACCGGCATCGCCGTTTTCGGACTGCCATCCGATCACAAAAATCTGAGATTCGTTGTTTTTGATCCGTCTGAGAAGTTCTTCGGGGGAAACCGCGTTTGCTTCAACCAGAAAACCCGCATCCAGAAGTTGTTTCTGAAGATATTCGGCGAGGGTCCGGTAAGTTGAAAGGAAATCGAGGCTGATTTTTTTCCGCTGTTCCCCGAAAATGTTTTTGGCCCGCTTCTCTTCGTCAAACGGCGGCAGGGTGATTTTGGGATTGTAGCCGAACACGCCCGGAGCGACAAACTGGGAAACCGGCCGGACAAAGTGAGTGCCGATTGCCTCAATCCGGGTCGGGACAGAAATCGGCAGCAGCGCCGCGCGGACCTGCCGGCCGCTCAAGAGCTCAGCGTCAAGTTGGAACAGCCCCCACCCCCCCCCC
>CAZSOH010000148.1:0-2935 GCA_964608535.1 uncultured Candidatus Peribacteria bacterium | reverse complement strand
GCAGGAGCAGAACCTTCTTCCGGCAGAGTGTCCTTATAAGCACTGACGACCCGGACAAATCCGCCAATGAGATTCCCCATGATCCCAACCACTCCTGAAATCGGAGCATTGAGTGAGCCGAGCAATTTGGCATAAAGCTCTTCTTTGCTAGGCAGTTTGGCCAACTGAATAATCTCTTCGGCTCCAACCACCTTTCCGTCGACAATCCCTCCCAGTAATTTGAGGTTTTCGTTGTCTTTTGAAAAATTAAAGAGAACCTTCAAGCCGGAAAGCTCATCTTCGTATGAAAAAGTAACCGCTACCGGACCTTCCATTACAGAAGCGTCCAGTTCACCCAAATTCTGGTCTTTGGCGGCCAGTTTGATCAGGGTTTTTTTGGCCACTTTACATTCAGAACCGCTTTCCCGGAGCTTTCCGCGAAGATCGGAGATGCTGGAAACATCCAGTCCGCGATAGTCGGAGAAGACAACGGTTTTGGATTTTCCGAATTTATCGATAAGTTCCTGCAAAATTTCAGCCTTTTTTTCTTTGGTAATTGCCATCTTTTCAGGATTAAGGATTAAGGATTAAGGATTAAGGATTCAGTAATAAAAAATCCCATTGCCGGCAGACATGAGATCCTTAAAGCTATTAGCTACTAGCTATTAGCTGTGAGTGATTCGTCTCGGCTGGACTTATTTGCTGCCAGCTGTCTGCGACGTGACTATTTTAGGGACTTTAGACAGAATGTCAAACAATTTTTTTCTTAATAACTTTTAATACCCCTTCAAATTAATGGGGTAAGAGGGTAGTAAAAGAAGGGTATTTAGTATATATACTATAAATACTAATGCGACATTACACGATAAAATCAGAGGAATCCGGGATGAGGCTTGACCAGTACATCTCTACCGTAAAGCCTGATCTAACACGCTCATTCGTTCAAAAACTCATTAAAAACGGGCATATTTTTGTGAATAATAAAAAAATCACCAAAACCGCTTTTAAGATCTCTGAAGATGATGAATTGATCGTTGATATTCCCAGTATCAAGGAAGTCGGCATTCAGGCTGAAAATATCCCGCTTGATATCGTTTATGAGGATAACGACATCGTGGTGGTGAATAAGCCTGCCGGTATGGTGGTTCACCCAACGGATCACGGGGCGCATGTTTCCGGCACCCTGGTAAATGCCGTGATGTACCACTGTAAAGACAGCCTGAGCGGGATAGGGGGAGAAAAACGGCCCGGCATTGTCCACCGTCTCGATAAAGACACTTCGGGGCTGATTATTGTGGCTAAACATGATAAAGCCCACCATTATATTGCCAAGCAGATTCAGGAAAGAACGATTACTAAAGTTTACCAAACCCTCCTGAAAGGCCACCTGACACCCACTGAGGGTTCTATTGAAGCTCCGCTGGAGAAAGTCCACGGGGAAAAGGATATGAGGGTTTCCGGACGGAAAAAAGCCAAATACGCCCTCACCCATTACAAAGTGATCAAAACCATTGGCGATTACAGCCTGGTTGAAGTGCAGATTGTAACAGGCCGGACTCATCAGATCCGGGTTCATTTTGCGTCGATCGGATTTCCGGTCTGCGGCGATTCAATGTACGGAGTAACCATTCCTCAGCTAAAACGACAATTTCTCCATGCCTGGAAGCTCACTTTTAAACTGCCAAAAAACGGCGAGGAGATTTCTCTCACTGCGCCGCTACCGGATGATTTAAAAAGGGTATTGGAAGAAATAAATTTTCAGTAGTGCGACGCAGATCTGCCCCCACTAAACAAATTTATTTTACACCAATCACTTCCACCTCTGTGTACTGCTGACGATGCCCCTGGGTTCTTTCGTATCGCTTTTTGGATTTCTTTTTGAACACACGGATTTTTTCACCCTTTCCGTGGGCTTTTACCGAAAGTTCGACAGACGCTCCGGCAACCGCAGGCGTTCCAATGGCTGTTTTTTTGCCGTCTGAAGTCAAAAGCACCTTATCCGCTTTTACCTTATCTCCTTCTTTAGCGCTCTTTAACTTATCAACATGAAGGATATCTCCCTTTTTAACTTTATACTGTTTTCCAGCGATTTCAGCGATTGCGAACATTATTATGTTAGGTTTAAGGTGTAAGTGCTCAAGGTATAAGTGCTAGCACTTAATACTGAAGCACTTAAAACTTATGCCTTTTAAGATTGCTCAGAGACTCTATCAGTTTCTTTGGTTTCGGTCAATGTTTTTGTGAATCCTTCAAAGTATTCAATATTTTTTTCAGCCAGCTCTTTTAAATCTTCCAGCCGTCTTTTCTGATAAACTTTTACGTTATTATAATCCACACTGAGCCGGGACATTTTCTTTTCCAGCCGCTCAGCCGTCAATTCACTGACCGGGAGCATGTAAGGCTCTAAGATTGAATGTTTGTATAAACTGTCCACTTTATGGCTGTAGCTGATGGCTAAAGCGGGCGTTTTGGTCAGCATGGTCGCGATGAGGAAGTGGTAGCGCATTCCGATGGCGAATTCAGACTGACGCATCGCCTCAAGGAGCTCTGGGAAATGTTTGGGGCGCAGTAATTGGCCGTCCACCTTCTTCAGCACCGGCTCAATCACCTTCAGATCATGCTCTTTAATACTCTGCATGCATACAAAAGTAAATCTTGCGCCTTTTTCCTCTTTCAGCTTTTGCAGGTAACCGGAGAAAGCTCCGATCACTTTCGCGTTGTATTTAAGCCACGGCCTGAGGGAGATAATATAACTATGGGGCATCCGGCTGTGTTCCGATTCCGCATGTTTAAACAGAAAGGCCGGATCTGAAGTGATTTCAATGTTATCGAGGGACAGTCCCAGACGATGCAGCTGATTCTGAGAGGTATGATCGCGGACGGTAATGCCCACCGCGTAATTATACATCCGTCTGGCCAGCCATTTACCAACCCATGTTCTCAAGGGCCCTACTCC
>CAZSOH010000147.1:0-2943 GCA_964608535.1 uncultured Candidatus Peribacteria bacterium | reverse complement strand
ATAATAATCCGGTTACAGGTGAGTTCAACCTCAGCCAGATTATGACTGCAAATGATAACAGTTTTCTTCTTACCCAATTCCTTAATTAAATGGCGGATCTCAACAATCTGATTTGGATCAAGGCCAACAGTAGGCTCGTCTAAAATCAGGATTTCAGGATCGTGCAGAAGAGTCGCCGCTAAACCAACCCGCTGCTTATAGCCTTTGGAAAGAGTGCTGATAGGATCGTGAAGCTTATCAGAAAGTGAGCAATCAACAACAGCCTCCTTAATACGGTCCAGAACCTTCTCTTTCTGCACACCATGAAGCTCTGCCATGTACTCAAGATAGCCAAAAACCGTCATGTCCATATAAAGCGGATTGTTTTCAGGCAAATAACCAATTTTCTTCCTGACAATCTGGCTTTCCGCTGAACAGCTATGACCGGATACTTTTGCTTCACCGCTGTCAGCAGCCATAAAGCAGGTCAGGATCTTCATCGTCGTAGTCTTACCAGCCCCGTTCGGCCCCAGAAAGCCGATAATCTCACCTTTGTCGATATCGAATGAAATACCCTTCAGGGCTTCCATACCACCATATGATTTCCGAAGACTCCGAACACGAATGGTAGACATAAGGTCGTTCTTAAAAAAACTGGAGATAAATATAAAGCACTAAAAACCCAGAATCAAGCGGTTTTTTGTGGTACCCCAGGCTGGAATCGAACCAGCGACCTCCAGCTTAGAAGGCTGTTGCTCTATCCACTGAGCTACTGGGGCATATGTGAACTAGATTATATGACTGAATGAACCATAGCGACCGGGGTATTTAACGCTGAAATATTGAAGGGTTAGCTCAAAAAAAGCAAGTATTGTTGAACGCTGAAACAAAGTTTCATTCAACTAGCCCTTTTCAACTCTTTTCCTGATCTCAGTTTTAATGGTTTCTTCGGTAAATTTCAAACCCTTAAGACGATAAAGATTGTACTTACTGTCAACAAATTTCATCACTCTTCCAAGATCCTTCTGATAATCCAGTCGAAGTTGAACAAGGCTATCCTTACCACTGCCTCTCAGCTTTTCCAGATTATTAAAAAGAATCACATCGTTAACCATCTTTAAAGCAGCCTCCTTATTACCATTTCCAAAGTAACCAGTCACTGAATCAAGGAATCCTTTTTTAACTTTGCCAGCCAGCTCATCCCAATTTTTAAAGGTACGGGTAGGCACATCTTTTAAATTAAAATAGCGCGTCATAACCTGTTTGCGGACATAATCTCTCCACAATTCTCTGGGGCGAAGAAGGGAGCCCCGAAACTTAATAGCCATACTATTGGTTTCGGTAAAAAAGCTATCAGTGTAATCTATCTTAGAAAATCCTTCAGGAAGATCCATACGATTGACCATCCGCCTGGCTTTTTGCCGGTAAAGACGATTGAACTCCTGTAAAGCATTCCAGCGAATCCGGTGGTAATCTTTCACCGTCTGCCAAATCCGGTCATACAGCTTTTTGAGCTCAGGATCATTTTTCTTGCTGAGAGCAGTGCCAGGCAAACGTTTGTAAAGTGCCTCATATTCTTTGTTTACCTTGCCCACCCATGAGTCCGGATAATCATCCAAATCCGTTAAAATCTCGGGCTTATAATCACTGGCGGCTAAATCCTGCAGGCTATCAATATAATCCTCATATTGAGAATTATGCTTATTCCAGAAAGTTTTACGATACGCTGTCACACCGGCGGCAAAAGCGTCAATAAGTTTTTTTCGCTTTCTTTCCTCTGGTGACAACTCTCGTTTTTCAGGCTGCTTCGCTTTTTTCTGAACACTCACCTCACGATCCCTAAAACGGTATCCCGGAACAAGAATCTCAAGGTCAGCATTGGCCTTTTTAAATAACTTCAGCCAGGCATCAAAATTAGCCGGAGCAGAATTTTCTTTTTCACCGATTAAAGCCAGTGCCCTTTCAAATTCAGCCTGAAATTGAAAAGATTCACCTCCGACATACCCGAAGAGATGTTCAAACCTGTTGGGATTCTTTTTTATCGCCGTTTCATAAGCCCGCGTATACTCATTTAAATGCTTTTGATAAAAAGAAAGCTTTTGAACTTCCTTTTCCGTTTTCGAAACAGGCATTTTTAACTTTCGGGTCAAGTCGTCCAGAGCCTTTTTATAAACCTTTTTATTGACATCGCTATAGCTCTCATGCAAAGAAGCATATCCCAAAGGGCCATGAACCTTAGTGACTCCCTTATAAGTAAATTTGGTTCTGGCGTAATGCTGATTCCAGTAAGCTGTCAAAACACTCACTGTATAAGCTCCTATTTTGTCGTCAATCCGAACAAAAACATTCGATTTCTTATCTTCCTTATAGCTGAAAATATTCTCCTTAAACACCTTTTCCTGTAAATAAATCTGTACCGCTCCGGCGTACATCGCATACTCTTTCTCAGCTGGATTCCCGGTTTTGAGAGGCAACCCAAGTAAAGTGGTAAATTTTTCATTCCAAGATTTGTAATGCCCCACCTTTTCATAAATTTTACATGACATTAAAAAATCATAGAGCTTAGACGGATCCTTTTTCAAGGCATCAAAAGCTTTTTCGACATTATCTTTATAAGGATCCATTTTTTCTCCATGTTTCTTTTCCAGACGCTTCTCTGTTTTTTGTACTGTATTCCGGCGGTCTGTATCCTTTTTCAAAGAATCCAGCTGCTTTTTAGGAGTTGGCTTTTGAGCGTCCACCTGCTTTTTCAGCTTATCCAGATCTTCATTTTTTCCTCTTTTTTCAAACTGAACAGTGGCCAGCTTAATTTCCCGGTCGAGTTTTCTCCCTAAAAAACGACCTTGGAAAAAGAAATCGGAAAAACCAGAATTATGAAATAAAAACAGTTTCATTTTTTGGGTTCTATAAATCTATTAATTATACCAAATTTTCCCCGAAAAAGCAAATTGCGAACCCGTTTCT
>CAZSOH010000146.1:0-2948 GCA_964608535.1 uncultured Candidatus Peribacteria bacterium | reverse complement strand
CGGGTATCAATCTGGGTTAAAGTTCCCCTGCTGGCAATGACATCGCCATTTTTAATACCGCATTTCGGCATATCGATTTTTGAACGAATATCCGCCTTTGGGAGTTTCAGATTACTGATCGTCGGATTCAGAGCTTTTTTCCGGGGATCCATAACCGCCCCGAATTCACCCAGCAGCTGTCCTCCGACAATATCCAGCCCCCGGTTATCAGCCCAACGAATAGCCCGGCTGATATGAAAAATGTCAGCCAGCTGCCGCCTCACCGCTTTAAAATGAAACAAATGGGCAATGCTCAGAGTTTCAGCATCCAGATAACCCTGACGAAGATAATAATCAGCCACGTCAGCCCCATCCTTTCCGTTCCGGACAAACGTCTTCCCATGATTTTCAGTGGGAGTCACCGCCAGACCATGGCGCCGTTGGGATTCATAATCAAATTCGGCCGCTTCGGCAGTAGGGGTCTGCCAAATCCGGCCAAGCCAATTAGGCACTTTGTGAACCACTCCTCTTTCTTCGTCCAGCCACACACTGTGTTCCGCGCCAAACGTCTGGCGCCCCTCAAGCCTGACAATGTCTGGTCTAATGCTATTCATACTGCAAAGATAATTGCTCAATCGCCCAGCGGGCGTGGTCTATCAGCATATCATCAGTCTCCCTTTCGGTAAAATCCTTCAGGAAGGGAATCAAGCCTTTATCACCCGAATTCCCTGCCGCCACACAGGCATTACGAAGAAGGCCGCGGCGTTTGGCACGCATTATCGGCGTACCCGCAAATTTTTCCATAAACTCCTCATCCGTCTTAATGCTGAGTAAATCAGCGAGGCTGATCACTGATTGCCCGCCGCTGATCGCTTCAATCTCCACAGATTGCTGATGCGCGCGCCCGATATTAAAGGGACAAACTTCCTGGCAGATATCGCAGCCGAACAGCCGATTACCGATTTTCGACCGGAGCTCCACAGGAATCCCCTCTTTATTTTCAATGGTAAGATACGAAATACATTTTCGCGCATCGACCACACCCGGCGACACAATCGCTCCCGTCGGACAAGCTGATTGACACTTTGTGCAATCTCCGCAATTCGGCATATGGCGAATTGGTGTCGGCTCGAGTTCTAAATTGGTATAAAGCGAAGCGATAAAAAAGAAACTCCCCTTGGAAGGATCGATAATGCAGGAATTTTTACCGAAAAACCCAAGTCCTGCTGATTCCGCTAAAACCCGATCCACCATCGGCCCGCTATCGACCGACGAATAGCATTGGACATTGGTCATTGGACATTGGTCATTTAAAAAAGAGGTAAGTTCAACGAGCTTCTTTTTAAGAACCTTATGATAATCCTTCCTTCTGGCATACCGTGCCACAATTCCACAATTTGACCCACCACTTGACCCACGCGACATAGGAGCTGACCCACCATTGGAATAAATAGCAGTAAGAACAACAACCGACTTTACATCCGGCAATTTCCGCTCGGGATGAAAGCGATCTTCCTTCATTCGTTCAAGATAATCAAGATCAGCTGAGTAGCCCTGCTTAACCCACTCATCAAATATTTTTTCATGCTTTTTCAGGTGCTCACAAACCGCTTCAGCCGAAACAATGCCGTAACTGGTCCAGCCCTGAGAGCCGATGAATTGTTTAAGTTGGTCTGAATTCATAGTCAATTCTTCCTCTATTCTACCTCATAAAACATTCCATTACACTGAAAAATATGCTATAATATATATAAATGAATAATTTTTAGTTTTAAATTTTTAATGAATGATATAATTATCCCAATAAAAATTAAAAATTAAAAATTAAAAACTGACCTTGCCTCATCGAAAACAATTAAAAGAAAGTATAAAACTGCTTGCTACCGCCATTTTTGCCTTACTGGCCCTGGGGACTGTAGTTTTTGCCTATCTGGAAGGTTGGACACTGATCGATTCTTTTTACTTCGTAACCATGACGGCCACAACTGTTGGTTATGGTGATTTTGCTCCCACACACACCCTGAGTAAAATCATCACAATCATCTACTCTTTGGCCATTGTTCCGTTTGTCCTTTATGCCTTCACCGTCATCGCAAAATTTGAAGTAGAGAGAGTAAATCATCAAATCAGTGGGATTCAGAGAAAACAGTTGGAGCAGGAAACCGAAATGGAAAAAGCTGAGCGACGGATCAGGGAGCAAAAAAGACAAATTCAGGAACAGCAGGAAAAAATCGAAAGGCAGGAAAGCAAAATCAGACAGCAGACAAAAATCAATAAAGAACAGGAGGAAGAGCTGGAAGGGCATCAGAAAAAAATCAAAAAGGCTGAAAAAGAACTGAAAGAGCATGACGTGGAATTAGAAGTTGTGGAAGACATTGTGGAAGATCAGATCACCAAAGAGATCAAAAAATAAATCAGAGACAGTTGACAATTGACAGCAATTAACTATAGTCAATCCGCTAATGTGGAGTTTTCTGGGTGCACCTGCAGACCAGCCTCCCGTTATGTTCCTTAGTAGCCCTTTATTGTTGTTGCCCGCCAAAAGTAAATAAAATATATCTGTTTCTGACGGGCAACAACGCTCGTAAACTGCCGCAAAACGCGGCCCATTGCAGCGCGAAAGCGCAAGGAGTTGAGGATGGAGAAGCTTCTCGAGGGACTAAGGGCTTTGTTGCTCCAGGCTGTCGAAATGATCGACGAACACCTGAGCAAAAAGCCCGACGACGACGGAGGTGAAGAGGCCGAAGCGACCGCCGAGGACGAGAAGGCCGAGAGCGATGGCGACGAAGCCGAAGCTGAAGCCAGCGAAGAAGCCCCTGCCGAAGACGACGCAGCCGCCGAGCCGGAAGCCGAGAGCGACGACGCAGCACCCGACGACGAGGCCAAGGCCGACAGCGGCGAGGAAGCCAGCGACGAAGCCCCTGCCGAAGACGACGCAGCCGCCGAGCCGGAAGCCGAGAGCGACGACG
>CAZSOH010000145.1:0-2989 GCA_964608535.1 uncultured Candidatus Peribacteria bacterium | reverse complement strand
CTTATGGTCAGGGAGGGTTTTTTCGACGAGCGCCCAAAAACGTGATGAGTGGTTCATCTCTTTGAGATGGCAGAGCTCATGCGCCACCACATAATCGATCACTTCAATCGGAGCCATGATAAGCCTCCAGTTGAAATTCAGGTTTTTAAGCCGGCTGCAGCTCCCCCACCGGCTCTTCTGGTTGCGCAAAGTAACCCGGTTATAATAAAACCCATAGAACTCGTTAAAATACTGAAGCCGGTCATGAATAACTTCTTCCGCTTTTTTTCGGTAAAAGGCCTCTATCGCTTTTCGGATCAGCTGTTTACCCATTTGTTCACCGACCGTCTTATCAAGCTCAACACGCAATTCATTCTCCCGGATTTTAACCACAGGCCGCTTCCTTGAAGATGGGATAACTTTTAAAGTAACAGCTTCGCCAAAATAATAAAATTGGTCACCGGAGTGATAACTGAATTCCGGCCGAAACTCTTTCTGCTGATTAATTTTGGCCAACTGCTTCTCAATCCACTTTGTGTGAACCGTTATAAAACGCTGTATCGATTTTTCGGGAGTCAGCCAGGGAGCTACCAAAGTAAATACTCCGTCAGGACTCACCTGCAGCCGAATACGCCGTGCCTTCCGGCTTCGGCGGAACTGAAGCTTGAGCTGTGATTGGTCATTCAGAACAAAATTCATCAGATTCGTTTTATTTTTTCAGAGTTCCACATTACAATAAAACCAATTCCATAACAAAAAAATCATGACACACCATAAACTTAATTTCAAAAAAGAAATCAGCGAAGCCTGGAAAATAGCGACCCTGAACAAAACAGCCATGAACCATGTCGCAGGCGATAAAGGCAAGCAGGTTTTTGCCTACTACTTCATTATCGCTGCCGGAGTGCTCAGTCTGATCGGCTCTCAGATTTTTGCCCCATTTGTCAAACCATCACTGGGCTTCAGTATACTGGCAGCTTTATTCCACATAATCACAACGATCATTGGAATCTACATTGTAAGTTTCGTAGCCAAAAAATTCTTTAAAGGTCACGCCGACCACAACCATTTCTTCAGGGTAATGGGCTACGGTATGCTTGTGCTCTGGCTGGGCCTTTTTCCGCCCCTCTCTTTCATAGGAGCAATCTGGAGCCTTGTCATCATCTTTGTCGCCCTTAAAACGATTCATAAACTGACCACAGGGAAAACAATAGGAACGCTTTTGGTCAGTTTGGTCATTATGGTAATTGTTTCAGCTATACTTTCCCCATTAATGGGCAATTACGGTTACAACGAGTGGAATGGAAAATTTAATTATGGAGGTTATAGAATGGATAAAAATGGATCTATTGAATCAATGGGTGGAAAGATGGAATTCGGCGATGGATCATTTAAAATGACAAATCCTGACGGTAAAACCGTTGAATGGTCCATTACAGATGAAAAATAATGACTAAGCGACTTGACCCTCAGGAAGGCTATTCCCGATACGCCAAATCTTATGATGAGAATGAAAAATACTGGGATAGTTTTGAGAAAAACCACCTGAAACCTTACATTGAGGCCGCAAAGGGGAAAAAGGCGCTGGATGCCGGCGCAGGCACAGGCCGCTTGAGCATAAAATTATTCAACGCGGGCGCGGAGGTTACCTCTCTGGATATGTCTGCTGAAATGCTCGAGGAACTCCAGAAAAAAAATCCTGACATTAAAACCGTTGAAGGGGATGTTGAACATATGCCTTTTGATGACGATCAGTTCGATTTCGTCTTTTCGAGTTTAACCTTAGTTCATCTCAAAAAAATCATCCCCTTCCTCGATGAATGTTACCGGGTTTTAAAAGATGACGGCAAACTGGTGCTGGTTAATGTGCATTACCGAAGGCCTATGGTGCTGGAGGACGAAAAAGGGAAATACACCATCAAATGTTACAATCATTTTCCGCGCCATGTCCGCGAAGCTGCCGAAGAACTGGCCTATAACATCGAAGATGAAATCATCGTCACCGAAGGCGATGATGTTTGGGTCAGCCAAATTCTAATCCTAAGAAAATAATTCTTAATTCTTAATTAAGTTTAAAAATTCAGCTCTCGTATTCTGGTTTTTGATAAAGAGGCCTGTAAACGAAGAGGTGGAAATTTCACAATTCTGCTTCTCGACCCCTCGCGCCTTCATGCACAGATGTTCAGCCCTTAATACAACTCCAACCCCACGGGGTTTAAGGAGCTCGTTGATCGTATCCGCAATCTGCTTGGTCAGACGTTCCTGATTCTGCAGCCGGCGGGAAAAAATCTCCACCAGACGGGGCAATTTAGAAAGGCCGATTATCTTATCATCCGGAATGTAACCCACGTAGGCCCTACCGATAAAAGGGAGCATATGATGTTCACACGTGGAATAAAAATCGATATCTTTGGCGATTATCATTTCATCATAGCCTTCGTTATCAAAAACCGTAATGACTTCTTTTGGGTCTTCTTCATAACCGCCAAAAAGTTTTTTATAGCTTTTCGCAACCCGCTTGGGAGTATCAATCAAACCCTCACGCCCTGTGTCCTCCCCTATTTCCTCAAGAAGTTTTCTTACCAATACTTAAATAGACTCATGATTCATAACTCAAATTATTAATTTTTAATTCTTAATTCCTAATTAAAAATAAGGTATCACTTTATGTTTATCAGGCAGGCTTTGCAAGATGGTTTTATAAAGTTTTCCGGAAACGGGATCCTTAAGAGACGGATTAAGTTCTGCCAATGGAACTAACACAAACTGGCGGTCATTCATATGGCGGTGAGGAACCGTAAGATGGTCAGATTCGATCACTTCATCACCGTAAAGAAGGATATCGATATCAATTTCACGAGAACCCCAGGTTCCCTTTTCCGTCCGGCCCAAATCGGATTCGATGGACTCAATAAAACTCAGAAGCTCATCAGGGCTCAAATAGGTCTTAATTTTAACCACAGAATTAAGAAACCACTCTTGCCCTTCTTCTTCCGAAGGTTCCGACTGA
>CAZSOH010000144.1:0-2993 GCA_964608535.1 uncultured Candidatus Peribacteria bacterium | reverse complement strand
GCCCACGGCGCTGACAATTCCTGTTGTGACGGTGTTCTGATACTCCGCTAAGGCTTTGCCGATCGCGACTGCCGTCTGACCGATTTCTAGCTTGCAGGAACCCCCAAGCTCCACAACGGGCATGTCTTTCGCGTCCTTGATTTTCAGGACGGCAAAATCGTTCAAAGTGTCTTTTGCCAGCACGTCCGCTTCAAATTCATCCCCGTCGGAAGTGACCACTGTATAATTGGCTTCATCATCATCCACCACATGGCGGTTTGTCACCACGAGTCCATCCTGCGAGATGATAAACCCACTCCCTCCCCCTATTTCTCTTGTTTCTTTTTTAACATTTCCGTTTTCATCACGGTCCAGTTCACGAAAGGGCATTCCGAAATCCGGAAATGAATCATTGAAAAAGTCATTAAAGCCAAAATTCCTTACTCCCTGCCGATAGAGCGGTAAATCTTTGGTGATCACAATACTGACCACGCTCGGACTTACTTTTTCGACTGTGTTAATGATTGAGGATTCCTCGATATAAGCGACTTTGGCCGACTCAACTGAGTCAGAGGCTTTTGCGGGCTCTCCTAAAACCGGAAGCTGACTGAGCGTGATATGGGACCCAATGAGACCCCCAAAAAGTCCCGCTATCAAAGCAATGCTTATGAATGCTGAAAAAGTTCGATATTTACTCATAGTAGAATCAAGTTATTAAATATGCTTCAGCCTTTAATACGCAGTGAATTTATTTTTTCTTTCACTGATTTTTCGGAATCAGATTTTCCGGCTGTCATAAGCCCAATGAAGTAATGCCTGCCGCTGTTTTGGGCGACAGGTTAGGTCGCTTTGATGGCAGTTTTTTCTGATCTGGGCGATATGCCGTTTCATCGCTTTCCATCTTTTGATCTGGCGCTCATCGTCAAGGCAGCGGCGGCCCAGATAATAACGGCAATACCACTGAAACCAGCCCCGGGGGTCTTCCGGATAAATCCAGCCCTTCCTTTTCCAATAAGACAGAGGTTTGCTGGCATTAACCCCAAAAAAATTGAGTTCAGGGTCATGAAATTCATGACAAAGTTTGGCTTTTTTGTACCAGGACTTTGGGAATTCATTCCGGCAGTCGGTCATGTATTTTCCACCAAAAACACCCAGCTCCAGCATTTCTTTTGGGGTGAGCTCCGGCTTAAAATCCGGATGGAGATTTTTTCCTTCTGCCTCCGTTAGGAAATAGGTGTAATTTTTCTGCATCAGGTCGCTGACGGTTTGTTTTTTAGGTTTCATTTTTTGTGCGGTTCATCATCAGCTTAACCTTATGTTATAATTTTTTCAAATAACCTACGGTCATGAAAACAAACAAAGAAATCATCCGGGTTGCCGGCAAGCTCAAAGAAATTGTTACCCTCACCGATGACAAAGGAAATCTCCTCCATAAAATCATCTCTCCGCTGATGGTGGAATTTTATCCGAGGGATCTGATTCAGGTGATTGTGGGGGCATCAATTTTAGCCATTCCTGTGGCTTTTACCGAAGAAACATGGCGACTGGGCGAAATGCTCCCGCTCAGTAAAGTTTTAGGAATTTTAGGGCTGTCGCTTTTCTTCATCACTGCTTTTGTCTATTACAATTTTTATCGTTTTGAACTTTTACGCGAACACTGGGATGAGCTTTTAAAAAGAGTGGTTCTGACTTATCTGATTTCATTTATTGTTGTCGCGGCGATCATGACCCTCATTGAAAAAGCCCCCTGGGCAACCGATCATCTGCTGGCTATAAAAAGGATTATTCTGGTCGCCTTTCCGGCCTCGATGAGCGCGGCGGTGGCGGATATGATTAAGTAGCCTTTTTCTCTTTCATTTTATGGCGCTTGTGGATGGAGAGTTTTTTAATCATGTTTTTTTCGATGCGTTTTACCTGCACCACAATCCCATCCAGCATCACAAGCTCATCGGCCTCAGGAAATCGTTTCAGCTCTTCGAGTATGACCAGATTGATTACTTTTTGTTCGGGATAGGGCAATTTGATATTCAACGCTTCGTTGATCTGGTCGATTTTGGTTTCTCCGTCCGCTTCCCATTCGTTCCTGTCTATTTTTTTAATTTCAGGCAGCTTTTTTTCACTCACCCCCCTGACACCGGTAATCAACTCCATGATGTCTGATAAAGTTACCAGGCCAACGATCTGTCCGAATTCATCGGTCACCATCGCCATCTGCCTGTTTTTTTCGGAAAGGACTTTAAAAAGTTCGATTAAGGAAGCGGTTTTTGGAACCACAACCATATGAGACAAAGGTCTGTTTTTAAGGGGAAATTTATTTTTTGTGTCTTTCAGAATCCGAAGCAGTTCATGCAGGCTGATGATTCCTTTTGTATTGTTAAAATCATTATCGTAAACCGGAAACTGGGAGGACTCATGCTGACTTAAAAACTCCAGCAATTCATCTCTGGTTGTGTTCAAATCAACTGCCACGATGTCTTTGAGATGAATCATCAGATCTTCCACTTTGGTTTCTCCGAATTTCAGCACATGTTTTAGAAAGACATCTACCCCCTCTTCGATCGCTCCTTCTTCCGCGCCGATTTCAATGAGAGATTCTATCTCTTGTTCGTTCACTGAGGTAAACTGTTTCGCTTTAACTTTAAAAAGCTTCGCGACCCCGTCAATCAGTTTATGAAATGTCCACGTGACTGGCCTCATAACTGTTACAAACGCGTAGAGAGGATAGGCCATCAAGCGGGAGAATCCTTCCGCGAATCCGAGAGCAAAAGCTTTCGGAAAAATGGATCCAACTAAAATCAACGTCAGGGTAAACAAAAACATAGGGAGGCTGACATTCCGTTCACCAAAAAGCCTAATACTCCACACTGTGGCAACAAAAGTGGCCGCTATGTTCACCACCTGATTACCAACGAGCACTGAAATCAGCAGATTTTGAGCCGGCCTTTTCAGTTTTGGGATAATTTTGCGGGAAAATTTTTGTTAATCTGGCTACCCAAAACATTCCCCCCGGGACA
>CAZSOH010000143.1:0-2999 GCA_964608535.1 uncultured Candidatus Peribacteria bacterium | reverse complement strand
GCATTTTACGTTTACTGGATTTCATGTGTTCCCAGGTGCTGAACAATACTCCCGGAATAACCCCTGCTCCGCCGGCGGTCGGGAAGGCGACGATTTTTCCCATACGGGCGTTTTGCTCGTTGGTTGCCACTGCATAGGCCATCGCCCGGACGGCCACTTTACTGTGCAGTAAATTCCCCATGTTCCTGGTTCCGTCGTATATTTTTTTGGCGTCGCCGCCAGTGATCCCGTATTTTGATTTTTCTTTTGATTTTATGCCGTTTTGGATCGCTTCCCACATCGTATCCCGGATCTGTTTCATTTTATCTCTGACTTGGGGTTTGGTTTTATTAAAGAGTTCCATTTCACGCTTAACAGCGATCTGGGAAATCGGCAGATTATACTTTTGGCAAAGTTTTAGTAATTCATCACAACTTTTAAAATCGAATGACATAGATCATTATTTAAGTAGTTTGGTCAAAGAGCGGACAAATTCAATGCCCGGCAGGTTTTCAAGCTCCTGCACTTGGGGTAATTTTAGTGCGTAGTTTTCTATGCTCAATGCTGTCAGGCTGTTTTTCTTTAATGAAAAAGTCTGTTTGCCGGCGATGGGACAGCCCCATTCGATCAGCTGGCCGTAAAGCGGGTGGAGTACATTTGGCTTATTGTCATGCCCCACGAGCAATGAAAAGTAACGTCCCGCGATCATTTCCAGATCAATGGGGATGTTGTTGATCTGGGTGATGTTTACTTTTCCTCCCCCCACAGAAGACCCGACAATACTCAGCTTTCGTTTTGTGTTGCTCAGGATAATCCGAACGGTATTCGGGTGATGTTCCGGTGTTGAGAGTTTATGCGGAATAAACTCATATTTAATCTTTTTCTTTTTCGCGATCTCAAAGGCATTTTTGATGTTGGGGTCACTTGTCCAGAGTTTCATTACGCCTGCCAGTAGAGCTTTGTCGGTCGCGTGGCCCTGGTAAACGGTGGCGAAAGAGCCATATAAATAGAATTTCGCTTCCGATGGAGTTCCCCGAAAAAGCGCCCGGGCGATCTGGCCGATTTTACAGGCGCCAGCGGTATGCGAGCTGCTTGGGCCGACCATTACCGGACCGGCGAGGTCAAATAATGAGTGTTTCATTGGAGGAGGTTTAACTTTAATTCAATTCTATAATAAATGGGAATAATTTGTCTACTTATAAAAAAGACTAAAATACCCACTTATAATTTTTAATTCTTAATTTTTAATTTTTAATTTAAAATTGAAGTATGGATTTTATGAAGCCGAAAATTATGGGGGTTCTGAATGTGACGCCGGATTCATTTTCGGATGGCAATTTATATTCTGGAATTCGGGAATCAGGAATCAGGATTCGGCAAATGATTGAAGAAGGCGCTGATATTGTTGATGTGGGAGGGGAGTCGACAGGGCCGGGATCCAGGGAGGTAGGCTTTGAAGAGGAAATGAAAAGAGTTAAGCCGGTAATCGATTTTGTTTTTCAGAATAAAATGACCGAAAAAACCCTGTTTTCGATTGATACCTATAAGTCTGAAGTGGCTGATTATGCCCTTGAGCATGGATTTGGAATGGTGAATGATGTAACGGCCCTTCGCGGAGATCCAAAAATGATTGAGGTACTGAACCGCCATAAACCGTATGTGGTTTTGATGTATTCCAAAGATTCTTCGGCTCGTACCACCACGGAATCCGTTGAATACGATGATGTGGTTGCTTCGATAAAGACTTTTTTGATGGAGCGCGTCAGTGTTCTTCTGGAGTCAGGGTTTCCTGAAGAGAAGATCGTTATCGATCCGGGAATGGGAATGTTTGTGAGCGCGAATCCAAAGTACAGCTTTGAGATTATTGAACGACTGTCTGAATTTAAGGTTTTAGGTTATCCAATTTTAATTGGCGTGTCCCGGAAATCATTTTTGGGCGGGCAGGTTGAAGACCGCGATCTTCCTTCTGTTGAATGGAGTCTGAAGGCGATCAAAAACGGCGTCTCTATTGTGCGGGTGCACAATACAGAGCTAATGAAGTCATCAATGGGGCGTTAATTCCATCTGTATCTATCGTCGCCCTTTGGAGGTTCCTTTGTTGTATTCGGAGGCTTTACCGGGAAGAAAGGTGGTTTTTCTGTTTTGGGTGCGGGTTCAGGTATTCTCGGCTGGAGGTCGGGCATTTGATAGGGTATTTTTTTCGGCTGATCTTCTTCCGCAAGCTTTAAAACACCTAAAATCCGGCTTCGTTCAGTATGTTGGAGTTCTTCAGGGCTTGTTTGGGGGGATTCGGGGCGGCTGATCATTTGACATTCATTAATTTAGGTTTTATTATACTAAAAAATATGCCTGTTTGTCAAGTGGACTCAGACAAAAAAATCGTTATACTGTTAACACTTAATTTTTTCGCATGTTAGTTGGAAAAGAATTCACTTTTGACTCAGCCCATTTTTTGCCTAAGTACTACGGCAAATGTGAGCGTATGCATGGGCATACTTATCGTCTTCGGGTCACGGTTGACGGTCTGCTGGGAGAGAACGGCCTGGTGATCGATTTTGTGATCCTGAAGAAAATTGTTAAGAAGCAGGTACTTGATAAACTCGACCATCAGGTGATCAATGATGTTATTGAAATCGCTTCCTGTGAGAATATGGCAAAGTGGATTTGGGATCAGTTGGTGGATTTAAAGACTTTAATTCAGGCAGAACTTGATGATCCCAACTTGCCTGAATCGATTACGAAATATTTTAAAGATAATACGGATGAAGGCTTTGATCCTTCAGAATTTTCCAGCCAGGTCAAACTGCATGAAGTAGCTTTATGGGAAACACCGACTTCATTTGCGGTTTACAGGGGTGAGAATTAGTTTTTATTGCCTATGGCTCAATCGACTGACGTTTACCTATCACTGGGGTCGAATATAGAGGACCGGATGGCCCATTTGTCCGCTGCTGAGGAGAAGCTTTCCAATCACCCGGACATTGAGATTCTGGGGAAATCAAAAATTTATGAAACGGAGC
>CAZSOH010000142.1:0-3030 GCA_964608535.1 uncultured Candidatus Peribacteria bacterium | reverse complement strand
CAGCACGCTGAGCGGTGTGGTGTCCCAGCGCCTGGTGCCCGGCACGAACGGGGAACTGGTATTTGCCTACGAACAGCTGCTGGTAAACGACGCGGTGAGAAATATCATCCGGACGGAAAAAAGTGAGCAGATCTATAACGCCCTTCAGACGGGTGATGAAACTTCTGAGGGAAAAAATGAAATGCTCCGTCTGGAACAAAGTCTGGCAAATTTAGTTAAAGAGGAGAAAATCACGAAAGAAATGGCGCTGTCGTATGCGTCAAACCGGGAGCTGATCGATGTATTCATGGAATATTAATTATTAAGTAATTTGGTCAACTATTGGACCCACAACTGGTCCACGACCTGCCTGCCGGTAGGCAGGTTTGACCCACGATTGGAAGTATGGAAACAATCAAAACAAGCCAAAAACAAAAAAACATTCTCTATGTCGACAGTGACAAAGAGCTTGTGAACAACCTCCAGGATCATCTGGAGCACCACGAGATTGACGCAAAGTTCAATCTTAATTTTATTTTTGCCTCAAGCGCTAAAGACGCTTTGAAAAAAATGGCAGAAATGAAAATCGACCTTGTCGTGATGGAGATCGTACTGCCGATCGTTAATGGTTATTATCTCATCAATGCGATCAAAAAGGTGAACAAGGAGCTTCCGATCATCATCTATACGCGTCTCAGAGGCCCGCAGGATCTCGCTAAGATGGCCGCTTCGGACGTTGACAACATCTTTCTGAAACAGCTGATGAAAATGGAGGATTTAGTCCAGATAATTGTCGGACATGGGAATGCTAAAGTTGAGCTGGATAAGGTTTTACTCGAGCTTCAGAGTCAGGTGAAATCACTTTCCGATACAGAGACACAGACCCATCTGAAAGTCATTACCTGCCCCCGTTGCCATATGATTCTGACCCGGGATTCAAAATTCTGCAATAACTGCGGGCAGAAAATATTTAAAGTAAGCAAGCGGATACAGGCCAAAAAGCCAGTTCAGGAAGAAGCAAATGACACTGAAGAAACAGCTGAAGAAACAGCAAATCAGGTGCCCGCTGAAACGGACGCAAAGCAAGCTCCGCCGTCAGAAGAAAAAACGGCAGAACAGCCTGTGGAAGCAGAAGCCCCTAAGGAAGCTGCCGAATCCGCAAAAAGTAAATAATAACCCGACCACGACGTCATGAAAATTGACTCCGAACAATTAGTTAAAGGATTGAAGGCCCGAAAGGTTGAAGAGTCCGTGATCAAGAATTTGACCGATGAGGCAACCGCGTCCAACAAACCGCTCTATGATCTGGTTGAAAAACGGCATGTCCTTTCGGATGAGGAATTGGGGAAACTGGTATCAGAAATAACAGGTTATCCTTATGTGAACCTGTCTAAAGTTGAGATTCCGAATGAAGTGCTCGAAATTGTACCCGAAAATATTGCCCTCAAGCAGGGGGTGATAACTTTTGGACTGGATGAAGTCAAAAATGAAATCAAAATTGCCACGACCAATCCATACGACCTGGAAATGATTCACGACCTGGAAAAGAAAACAGGGCGGAAGGCAGTCGTGTACTACACCACACTGGCGAATATCAAGAATATTATCGGAAAGTACCATCAGGAACTGAAAAATATATTCCTTGACCTGCTTCCGCAGCATTTGCGCTATAAAAAGAAGGAAGCTCTGGCTCCTGAGGCAGTAGAGGAGGAGGTGAATATCGTTAAGATTTTTGATTCAATTCTCCTTCATGCTTACAGACAGCATGCGTCGGATATTCATATTGAGGCAACAAAAACTCATACCGTCATCCGTTATCGGATTGACGGCGTCCTTCATAAGGTCGTTAACTTTCCTAAGCTGATCCACGAATCCCTGGTGACCCGCTGTAAAATTTTGGCCGGACTTCGGATCGACGAAACCAGAGCGGCTCAGGATGGACGTATTTCAACCCAGCTGGACAACGACGGGGTTGCCTTCCGTGTGTCTATTCTGCCCACTCATTTCGGCGAAAAAATCGTCATGCGTCTTTTGGTTGAAATCGAAGAATCAGTTAATTTGCTCGATTCAGGCTTAGGCGAAGAAGACTACAAAAAAGTGATCTTAAATTCCACAAAACCCTACGGAATGATGATCGTGACGGGGCCAACGGGTTCCGGTAAAACCACGACCCTCTACAATATAATTAAATTACTGAATTCAGAAGAAAGCAATATCGCGACTATCGAAGACCCCATCGAGTACGGGATAGAAGGAATCAACCAGGTTCAGGTGAATCATGCCACTAACCTCACCTTTGCCAATGGACTTCGGTCTCTCCTGAGGCAGGATCCTGACAGTATTCTGGTCGGGGAAATCCGTGACCAGGAGACAGCTCAGATTGCCGTTGAATCCGCGATGACCGGTCATATGGTGTTCAGTACTTTGCACGCGAACAGCGCGGCGGTGGGCATCCCCCGTCTTATCGAAATGGGAATTGAACCTTTCTTATTGGCAGCAGCGGTCAATTCTCTGCTGGCTCAGCGCCTCGTTCGAAAGCTGTGTCCTCATTGCCGGCAGAGCCAGGTGTATTCCGCCGAAACTCTGAAGCTGGTTTATAATGGTAAAAATATGGTGGATATCACCAAGAGAATTGCCCTGAAAGTATACAGCCAGGAAGAAATTGACCAGCTGGGATTTAGTGATGAATTCATTTTTTACAAAGGCATGGGGTGTAAGGCGTGCGGGAATACAGGCTACAAGGGGCGAATCGGGATTTACGAAGTACTCGAGATGAGCGAAGAAATGAAGAAAGTCATTTTGCAGGGGGGCAGCGCCGATGAGGTTGAAGCGGAGGCAGTGAAGGAAGGGATGGTCACCATGCTTGAAAACGGAATCGAAAAAGCCCTGTCGGGCATTACTTCGCTTGAGGAAGTTATTCGTGTCATTAAAACCTAAATATTAGTCTCAAGTGCGAGTCACAAGGATACCAAGACCTTGAGACTTACCCGCCTCAGGCGGGCGCACTTGCACCGAAACAAATGTCAACCATTTCACTTAAGGACAAGCCGG
>CAZSOH010000141.1:0-3031 GCA_964608535.1 uncultured Candidatus Peribacteria bacterium | reverse complement strand
CTTTACGCTTTTGCATCAGGTTATTATACAAGCGCGGTAGATGTAGGTTCAACAGCGATGGGTTATCAATCTTATGCTAACGGTTTGGGGGCAATGGCTCTCGGTTATCAATCTACCACCAATTCCAATAGCGCTGTGGCGATTGGATTCATCAACCGGGCAACGGGTGATGGGGCGATTTCTATAGGAAGCCGAATGGATTTTAGCGGCGCGAATGGTGTCGGAATTGGATTGGGCAGTGCGGCAAAATCTGTTTTTTCGCCCGGAAATATGGTCATTATGGGGGGTAATGTCGGTATCGGGAACTCCACTCCGACGTATGAGCTGGAAGTGACCGGCAGGATCAATATTGACCGGGTGAATAGTCCCGCGTTGTATGTAGCGGATAAAGAGGCGCTGTGGACAGACGGCACTACATTTAGTTGGGGATATGGAGGTTTGCTGAATTATTTCAATAAACCCATCGCTATTGGTGTTTCGAACGCGAACGGTTATACGTTCAGGGTTCATGGAACGGCTGCCGGTAATGCCGCCTGGTCTAATCTTTCCGATGAACGCCTAAAAAAGAATATCAGACCTCTTGAAGGCGGTTTAGATAAAGTGTCTAAATTGCGCGGTGTAGAATTTGAATGGAAAGATGCGTCTGACGGAGCCTATCCTGATGGCAGGCAAATTGGTTTTATCTCTCAGGAGGTGAAAGAAGTGCTTCCTGAGATCGTCTCTCAGGGTGAGGATGGGTATTATAGTATGTCCACCAGTCAGATCACTGCGGTTCTTGTGGAAGCGGTTAAAGAACTAAAAGCTGAAAATGACACTTTAAAAGAAAGGGTTACAGCGCTGGAAAACAAATAATTTACTATCTGAATTTATAAACAATGTCGGATCATTTAAGAAATTCTCTGTTGATTATTCTGGTCGCCTTTGTTGCCTTGGTGGTTGGAGTGTATGTAGGTGAAACGGGTGGTCTCAATTACTTTTCGGAACCGGAAACAGCTGTAACTTGTCCCGTAGTTCAGAAGGATGAGACAGTTTGTCCTGTTTGCGATGTGATGGATGACAAAATGGATGACAAAAAAGAGGTGGCGCCACTATCTGCCGACTGCAAAACTCTGGTAAAAGACAAATTAGTTCAAGTCGGTTTTATGCCTGAGACCGTTACGTCGCTTAATGGGGTAACGGTAAAAACAGTTAGCGGAAAGGACGTAGAAGTTGAATTTAACGCTGTTCTGCTGGATCCGCTTTCTGAAGGGAAGCTTACACGAACTTTTACAGTTCCTTCTGGGGTTAAAATCAAAGAACATGTGCCCAGAAATTCTGATGAAGCTTTAAAGGAGTCTGAGGAGTTTCAAAAGGCTATGGAAGCACTGAATGAACGTCGTGCTAAAGGTGAAGATGTGGCTGAAGAGATTGCTGCCCTTGAGCCTCCTGTACCGTTTGATGTGAAAGATGTTTCCTTGTCTGACTTGAAGCCTGGTGATCAGATCACTGTTGAATCAGAGAAGGATATTCGGGCTTCAGATCATTTTGAAGCATCTGCCGTACAGCTTCTTAGCCGGGCACAGCCGACTTCTGAAGCAGCTGAATCACCATCTAATTAAAATTAAAAATTTCTGATATTTATCTGATAATTTCATTGTTATGAAACGACAATTTCCTGTTTTAAAAATAGTACTAATCGTCTGGGTTGCTTTCTCGGTTCTTTACGTGGGTTATACCCAGTATCAGTATTTCACTAAAGTGGTTGCCAGTTCGGCTTATCAGCATGGCCTTTCTGAGGCGGTGATGCAGGTGATCCAGCAGGCTCAGAAATGTGATCCGTTCCAGGTTCAGATTGATGGGAGGGGTGTGTATTTGCTGAATGCGGATTGTGTGAAAAATCAGCCCGCGGCCGCTCCTTCAAATGGGGATGGGCAATAGGGAAACAATTGCAGGAACTATCGTGGAGACAATTGAGTGAACAATTGTTGACTGACGTGTTTCAATTACCCTAGTCTATTTAGTGTCTAAAAAAGCTTTGACACTTAGATTTTGAACTGCTAAAATCCACCGTGCTTATTTAAATTCGTGTTTCGTTTTTCGTGCTTCGTGTTTCGATGAAATACCCTGTACGAATCACGGATCATGAAACACATAATTTATTATTTTAAAAACAATCATTATGGCTGAAGGAACATTTGATCGCAGCAAACCCCATGTGAATGTGGGTACTATTGGTCACGTTGACCACGGTAAAACCACCCTTACTGCCGCTATCACTACTGTAGCAGCAGCTAAAATGGGGGGTGTTAATAAAGCGGTCGCATTTGATCAAATTGATAACGCGCCCGAAGAGAAAGAGCGCGGTATCACTATCGCTACTTCTCATCAGGAATACGAGACCGAAAAGCGTCACTACGCTCACGTTGACTGTCCTGGACATGCTGACTATGTTAAGAACATGATTACTGGTGCTGCCCAGATGGATGGCGCTATTCTTGTTGTCAGCGCTGCTGATGGTCCTATGCCTCAGACTCGTGAACATATCCTTTTGGCCCGTCAGGTAGAAGTTCCATACATCGTTGTCTTCCTTAATAAGGTAGATATGGTGGATGATCCTGAGCTGATTGATTTGGTTGAAATGGAAGTTCGGGAACTTCTGAATAAATATGAATTCCCTGGTGACGATATTCCAATTATCCGTGGTTCTGCCCTTAAGGCGCTTGAGAATCCAAACGGTCCGGATGCTGAGCCTGTTGCTGAGCTTCTGAAGGCTCTTGATGAGTATATTCCTGAGCCAGAACGCGCTCTTGATAAACCTTTCCTGATGCCTGTAGAAGACGTGTTCTCTATTAAAGGCCGAGGAACTGTTGCTACTGGTCGTGTTGAACAGGGTATTGTTAAAGTGAACGAGGAAGTTGAAATCGTTGGCATCAAAGATACCCGCAAAGTTGTTGTTACCGGTGTTGAAATGTTCCGAAAAATTCTAGACCAGGGACAGGCAGGTGATAATGTTGGCTTGCTCCTTCGTGGTATTGAGCGTGATGAAATTGAA
>CAZSOH010000140.1:0-3056 GCA_964608535.1 uncultured Candidatus Peribacteria bacterium | reverse complement strand
CTTTACCTTTTATTAATGCGATATACAGGACCAAAAGCAAGATTATGCCGACGACACCGGGCCAACCTGTTTGGAACTTCTAAATATACAAAAATTTTAGAACGTCGTATGGGGAAGCCGGGTATTCACGGAGCGGGCCGTTTTTCTAAAGTAAGCGAATATGGCATTCAGCTGAGTGAAAAGCAAAAAGCCCGTATTCTTTTTGGACTTTCGGAGAAGCAGTTTAGGAATTCATTCAAAAAAGCGGCAAAGATGTCCGGTGAAACAGGTGAAAACCTGCTTCGTCTTTTGGAGCTCAGACTTGATAATGTGATTTATATTTCTCAGTTTGCCGTTACCCGTATGCAGGCCCGTCAAATGGTTAATCATGGCCATTTTAAATTGAACGGGCGCCGGGTTACTATCCCCTCAATTGTTGTGCGCCCAGGCGACAAGATTGAGCTGGTTGACAAGCTAAAAGATTCCCACCTTTACAGTGGGATGGAAAAACTTAAAGACTACTCGCCCAAGTGGCTTACAGTAGATCTGAAGAAACGCGCTATCGAAGTACTCGCTCTTCCGGAAAAAGATGAATTAGAAAAGAGTATTGATAGTCAGCTTATTGTGGAATTTTATTCACGATAAGACTATATAAACCTTTTAACATAATGCCTTATGCATATTATTCAAGAGGAAATCGGTTTGCCTAAAATAAAAACCGAAACCGTTAACCCTAACCATATTTTATTTACGGTTAGTCCGTTACCTTCCGGTTACGGTATGACTCTTGGGAATGCGTTTCGTCGAGTACTTCTTTCTTCTTTGCCTGGGGCTTCTATTACGGCTGTAAAGATAGACGGGGTTACTCATGAATATGCGACTCTGCCGGGTGTACAGGATAGTGTTCTGGATATTATCCTGAACTTAAAAGAGCTTCAAATTCAAAAGGCGACAAAAGGAAGCGAAGTGATTAAGCTCTCTGTGAATAAAGAAGGTGATGTTTTTGCGAAGAGCATTGAACATTCAAGTGATATTGAAATATTGAATCCTGATCTGAAAATCACTTCTATTACTAAAAAATCTACAAAGCTCAATATTGAGATGACGGTTGAAAAAGGGGTTGGTTATGTTCCGGTTACTATCCGGAAGAAGAGTAATAAGGAGCTTGGTGTGATTTTGGTTGACGCTATTTATTCGCCTGTTAAGAAGGTTAAATATGATGTCACCAATACTCGTGTGGGTGAGCGGACAGACCTGGATAAGCTGATTCTTGAGGTTGAAACAAACGGTTCCATTTCTCCTGATGATGCGCTAAAATTTACTGCCAGCGTGCTCAAGTCTTATTTTGATCTTTTCCTCGTTGAAGGGGAAGAGGTAGAAGAAGACTTCCGAAGTGACCGTCAGCAGGTAAAGGCCAAAGAGCTTCAGGAAGAGGAAGAGGAATCCAAGAAAGAAACCTACACTCCAATTGAAATTCTTAATTTCTCTCCACGTACGCTCAACTCTCTCATTAATGGAGGTATCGGTTCTATCGAGCAGCTGGTGAAATGTAATCCAAGCAAGCTTGGAAACTTCCGCGGATTTGGCAAGAAGGCTATGACTGAAGTCTCTGAAGCGCTGGAAGCCAGAGGTCTTAAGCTGATGGAAGACAAAGAGTTTTAATACTTAGATTTGAATTTTAATAATTTTTATAAACCATGCGTCACAGAGTTAAATCAAAGCGGTTAAACCGGAATGAAGCGCATCTGGATTCTCTCCTCAGAAATCTGGCTACATCTGTCATTCTTTATGAAAAGGTTAAAACGACTCAGGCAAAGGCTAAGATGGTAAAACCCATTGTGGAAAAACTGATCGCTTCAGCTAAAAAAACGTCTACCATGAATGCCTATCGACGTCTGAATGCTTATCTCCCTGATAAGAATGCTTCGAAGAAGCTGATTGAAGAGTTGTTAAATCGTTATAAGGACCGTCAGTCAGGTTTTGTCCGGCTGACAAACCTGGGATTCCGCTCTGGGGATAGCGCACCTGTAGTACTAATTGAACTTGTTTAATATGAAGACTGTAAAAACGACAACCCCTAAAGCGCCGGCAAAAGAAGACCGAAAGTGGTACCTGGTTGATGCTGATGGTAAAACTCTTGGCCGTCTGGCAACTGAAATTGCTGTTCTTTTAAGGGGTAAAAATAAGCCTACTTTTACGCCGCATCTTGATATGGGGGATTATGTAGTGGTGATTAATGCGGAGAATGTGAAACTTTCCGGAAGTAAGGAAGCCCAGAAGGAGTATATTCACCATACTGGATATTTGGGGCATCTGAAGCGAAAGCCCATTTCACGTGTTCGTGAGATGAACCCAACCCGCATTCTGAGTGAGGCGGTGGCCGGAATGATCCCAAAAAATCGTTTAAGGAAGTTTATTTTAGCTAAACTGAAAGTTTATGCTGGCTCTGAACATCCGCATGGAGGTCAGAAGCTTGAACCTATTTCACTTTAATTAATCTTTATGCCCACTAAAACTGAAGCTAAATCACCCGAAAAAGCAGCCGCTCCGGCAAGAAAAGACCGTTATTTTTACGCTAATGGTAAGCGAAAAACATCTGTCGCTCGTGTGCGCCTGTATGAAAACGGAAAAGGTGAAATTACTGTGAATGACATGCCTGTTAATGAATATTTTTTCGGATCATTGATTGGAAATGTTAAGTCTCCCCTGAAGCTGGTGGATATGGCGAAGCGTTTTGACGTTTCAGTAAAAGTGGTAGGAGGCGGCGTTTCTTCTCAGGCTGATGCAGTCCGCCATGGAATTGCCAAGGCTTTGACTGTTTTTGATCCAGCCCTTCGTGCAGCTCTTAAAAAGGCTGGTCTTATTTCCAGAGATTCACGTGTTAAAGAAAGAAAGAAGTTTGGACTGCATGGGGCAAGACGTGCGCCACAATGGGCAAAGCGTTAAGTTTATGTTTTCAAAAAGACCTGTCAATCCGGCGGGTCTTTTTTTGTACAATAACCATTCTCAAAGATTCCTCTAACCTGGTTTTCTGGATTTGCGGCCCTCCCGATTACATCGGGACTTGGCCTTTTTCT
>CAZSOH010000139.1:0-3136 GCA_964608535.1 uncultured Candidatus Peribacteria bacterium | reverse complement strand
CGTATGGAGGCCTCTCAGGCGGTCGCTGATAGCGCTCCCGAACATCAGGCCGGCTATAATCGCCGGAATTGTGCCGATGATCAGTTTAGCGGCAAGACTGTTTTTATTAAATTTGCGCTGGATGAGCATGTGCCACAGCTCCTTTAAAACATTTACCCAGTCTTTCCAGAAAAAGAGCAGGATCGCCAGCAAAGATCCGCCATGCAGAAAGATATCAAAAAGTTCAAGTTCCGCGGCGTTGATGTGCTGAGGCAGCTTAAGAAGATGCTCCATGATGGCTAGATGGCCGGAGCTGGAAATAGGAAGGAATTCAGTGACGCCCTGAAAAGCGCCCAGAATAATCGCGCTCATACTGGTCGAAGCGTAAAATTTGGTCCTGTAAATCCACGAAGCGGCAAGACTGGTGATGATATAGCGGGGCATCCTTCCCAGAATAATACCCAGCGTGTAGCGGCCCAGTGGCATCTCAAAAATTCCGGCCGTCCAGGTCACAATTTTGAAGGGGAGGGGGGTTAAACCCGCCACAATAATTCCCCACACGCCATACCGCTGAATAAATTTTTCTCCTCTATCAAGCCGCCGCTGTCCAAAAAGCCATTTCATTACCGGATGGCCCAGATACTTCCCAAAAAAATAGCCGATGTATGAACCAATCAGAGCGGCTATCAGTACGATCAGCAGCACTTTGTTAAAAGGGAGCCCTGAGGAAGTCCCGACAGCAATAAAAACATCAGCAGGAACCGGAAAAATAAACTGCTCGAGTGAGGTTAAAGTAAAGATGCCAAAATAACCATAATGACTGATGATATCGCCGACAATTTGCATTAAATGTTCCATATTTCAAATAGTTGATCAAATAGTGGGTCATATTCGTGGAGCAAACCTGCCTGCCGGCAGGCAGGTAGTGGTTGAAATCGTTGTATAGCCACAATCTGACCCACAAAGCGAAGCGATGATCCACAATCTGACCCACAACAGGTTAATTTATTCATCCTCATCCTCATCTGGTTTCGCGACTTTGGTGATCACGACGGTCTCAATTTTCTTTTTTGACATTTCCTTAACCTGGAAAATCAGGTTTTCAAAAACGATCTTTTCGCCCATTTTAGGAAACCGCTGAAGCTTTTCAAGGATGAGCAGGCTCACGGTGGCATGGTCAGGGTAATCAAGCTCCACTTCCACCGCCTCATTCACTTCGTCAATGTCAGCCTCTCCTTTGGCTTCCCATTCATTGTTTCCGATTTTCTTCACCAGTTTTTCTTCACGGTCATGTTCATCCACAATGTCGCCCACAATTTCCTCCAGGATATCTTCCAGGGTTACCAGGCCAACGGTTTCACCCCGGTCATCCACCACAATCGCGATATGGGTCCGGCGCCTCTGGAACTCATGAAAAAGTTTGCTGATCGATTTAGTTTTTGGCACCAGAATCGGCGGCTTCAGCTTAAAATCATTCAGGGTTTTCTTTCCGTCAGGATTATGCAGAAAACGCAGAATATCATGAACGGTTACAATACCGATAATGTTATGAATTGAATCATGATAAATGGGAATGCGGGAATGTGAGTGGGTCAGGAAAAAATGGACCGCTTCTTCAATCGCCGAAGTGGATTTGAGTACTTCCATATCCTTTTTAACGGTCATCACTTCTTCAACGGTGGTTTCACTGAATTCAAGCACGTTTTCAATAAGCTCCTGTTCCTGCTCCTCGATAACACCCTCTTTTGTGCCGATATCCACCAGCGCCAGAAGTTCATCTTCACTCACGCTGTGGAGCGGGCCGTGCATCTTAAGTCCGCTGATCAGGCTCTGGGTAAATTTTTCAAGAATCCAGATCACTGGGTAGAGCGCTTTTGTCAGCCAGAGGAGCGGATGGGCCGTGAGTCTGGCAAAACGGAGAGCGTATTTCTGGGCGAAGGTTTTTGGCATGATCTCGCCGAACACCAGAATGAGGAAGGTCAGGATACCTGTCACGATTCCGATCGCCGTGTTGCCGAAAACATCAACAGCCCAAATCGTAGCGATCACCGTGGCCAGAATATTGACCAGGTTGTTGCCGATAAGAATGGTGATCAGAAGCCGCTGAGGCTTTGACTTGAGTTTTGAGATGGCCTTACTGGCGAATTTATTGTCTTTGCTGATCGCTTTTACTTTTGCGGCCGTAAGGGTAGTGAGGGCAATTTCAGCACCGGAGAACGCTCCAGAAAGCAGAATTAAAAGAATAAGGAGCAAGAGTTGTGTGTACACGTTTTTATTGTTAGATACGTATAAGCTATCTTATCAAATTAGAGGGGAATGGCAAGATCAATCAGGATTCAGAATTCAGGGTTAAGAATTCAGCTGAATCCTGACTCCCGATTCCCGAATCCTTGTGATATAATTTCCTTCGAAATGAAACCAACCTTAAAACACCTCAGGGAACTCATCTTAGAATCGATCAGGGCGGCTGGATTTGAGTCTGATATGGATGCGGTTCAGTTAAGCCAGACCAAGTCTCCTGAACATGGTCATCTGGCTACCAATATTGCCATGCTTTTAGCTAAAAAATACGGCAAGCGGCCACAGGAGGCAGCTGAGGCTATTAAAACGGAGCTTGGAAAAGAAGAGTGGATTGAAAGGGTGGAAGTGGCTGGCCCCGGTTTCATCAATTTATGGATTGAACAAAATTTTTATACAGAAATTTGTCGGGACATTGTCCAGGATCTGGACGACTACTTAAAGGAGGAGCTGGATCTGAAACCGGGCGAAGAGACCGTTGTGATTGAATATTCAAGCCCGAATATAGCCAAGCCCCTTGGCGCCCATCATCTTCTGTCAACCATCATCGGCGATTCACTGACCCGCCTGTTCAGGAAATACGGCTGTAAAGTGATTGCCGAAAACTACCCGGGAGATATGGGAACCCAGTTCGGAAAACTGATCTACGCGATCCGCACCTGGGGCAGTGAAGCGGAAATCGAAAAAAATCCGATTGATGAGCTGTTAAAACTGTACGTCCGTTTTCATGACGAGGCCGAAAAGGATCCTTCGCTGGAGGATTTTGGGCGTGCGGAATACAAAAAGTTTGAAGAAGGGGACAGGGAGAATCGGAAAATGTGGGAGAAGATCGTAAACTGGACCTTTCAGGAAATTCAGC
>CAZSOH010000138.1:0-3147 GCA_964608535.1 uncultured Candidatus Peribacteria bacterium | reverse complement strand
TACAAATACGCCGGATCTGACGGTTTTTACCCTCCGTTAAAACAATCCTCATTTGACGGGGGCCTGTTTTTTTAACCTTGGCAGGCTTTGTTTGTTCCCCCCACAATTTTACTCCTTTCCTGAGCTTCTCCATCGCCCCCTCAGTAACAGTGGCTGAAACCGTGACCTCATACTCCTTTTCACATTCAGAAGAGGGATGGGTGAGGGCAAAGGTTAACGTGCCGTCATTAGTCAGCAAAAGCAAACCGGTCGTCATTTTATCGAGCCGCCCAACCGGGTACACTCTTTCATCCGTTTTGACCAAATCCATCACTACCTTGTTCTCAATCCGGGTGCGTTTTACAGAAGTTACGTAACCAGGTGGCTTGTTGAGCGCGATATAAATAAGCTTTTCACGGCGTTCCACCACTCGGTCACTCACGGATACCTTATCCTTCGAAGGATCAATTTTTACCCCCATTTCCGTAACTGTTTCACCATTTACCGAAATAAGGCCTTCGGCGATCAAACGATCTGCCTCCCGGCGCGAAGCGATACCTTGTTCAGCCAGATATTTGTTCAGTCGAATTAACATGCGTCCATTGTAAACTGATTGTCCGGCAATAGGCAAACAATGGGGAAGGCAGCCGGAAAACTACTGGCTATCAATCGAATCATCAACCGGAACCGGATCATTGGGCCCGTAAGTCGGCTGAATCTTAGAAAGGTCAGGTCCGGACGTCGGGCCTTTAAAACCGTCAGGGATAACAGCTTCGGGTTCTTTCTTGGCGCAAGCTGCCAGAAAAAGGGTGACCAAAAGGATAGCAAGAATTCTACGGATCATATCAATTAGTGAATGGAATTATAATGGCTTTCCAGCACATCAGTCACAATATTACCATCATAATCTTCCAGGTGTCGAATCCATTTCACATCACGCTTTGTATCGAAAATCGGCCCCTCGATTTCAATATTCTTGTATTTCTTGTTGCCGATAATTTCAACGGTCAGGGTTTTGTTCTCTTTGTCATCAACCACGCTGAAGACAATGGGTGAATCCGAAGAATTCCTGAAGCGCATATTAGGCTTTGGACGATAAACCGTAGCATCCAGACCGATATTCTCAATCGGGTACAGGTCAGAGTAATAAATACTGTGGTTCTTCCGCTCCAGAACTTCTAAGCCCGCTTTCCACGCCGGCACAAAAACCATCGAAGAAGATCCGCAGATCCCTCCGCCAAACTGCCATTGGGCAACCCCCTGAGCGATCACCCAGCCGTACTTAAAATCATGAAGCCTCTGGTCAGAAATAAGCTTCCAGTAATTGATTTCAGAGCCTGGCATAAACACCTTCCCGTTCATCTTCATAACACCCGTCCGGAGGTTATGCTGCCGGTAAGGCGCGTTGGTGGAATAATCATAAGTATAACTTTCAAGCACATCCTGAAGGCTGTATTTGCGAACCGCACGGGTCACTTCCGGATCAAGATCAGGCCGTTCCCGGATAATGTAAGGTTCTGAAACCAATGATTCTCTCAAGGCAATGAAAGCATCCTGCTGCTGCTGGATGTTTTTGATAAATTCCCGCCGTTTCACGCTGAGTTTGTCCATGCCGTCATAGCCCAGTAATATTTCAGAGAAATTATCAAGGATAAGATCAATCTCACGGATATCATGATACTTCCGGGCATTGATTTCATCATAATTAAGCATCAATCCTTCCCGGAATGGATGGTTGAGGTTGGCTTCCACCACCTTATGCCGGTAAAGGAACTCCTGAAATACTTTGTAAGTAATATCATTCCCTTCCAGCAGATTCAGGCGTCTGGCCTCAAGCCAGTTGCGCAGATGCGAACTCAGAAGCAAAGGGTATTTTTTAAACAGGTACATGGGCTGATCCGCATATTTGAGCTTAAAAAACCAGTCCAGAAAATCCTTTTGGCTCACGTTATCCGTAGGGTTGAACTGATCTCCGCTGCAATCAATCAGATCAATCTGACAGGCGGTCAAAACACTATGGTAAGCTCTTGACTTCACATCAATGTCTTTAAAGTTTACCTTATTCGTATTATGTTCAGGAGCCTTCACTTCAAAATACTTCATCAGCACGTTCAGGGCTTTAATTTTAGGCACAAAACGGTCCTGATTCGCGTTATGGACCAAAAGCCCGTAAGGCCTGGAGAACCCATTATCCACCTTAGCCTCCGCAGGCAAAGAAAACGACAGCAAAACTGTCAGGAAAAAAAATAAGGAAAGGATTTTAGAGAACTTCGGGATCATCGTGACGTTTGAGGTTTGTTTTTAGTGTTCTAAATATTATAACATTATTATATAAATTTATCAAGTATTTAAATTCAGCAAAAAAACAGGCGAAAAGAGAAGCAATCTATACCTTATATATAAAGGGCTAAGATCCTACATTTTGCCAACGGGACCGAAGCCCCTTTTCTACCCAAATCCAATGCTCTGGGGTGCCGAGACGCTTCTGGGTTTTCAGGCCAAAATACCAGCCCTGTCCCAATTCCTCTTCGGTAATCTTAACAAATTCTTCGTCTTTATCCACAAGCAGGCAGCCCTGGGAATCATGCCACTTAGTCTGAACCGGGCATTGACACTCGCTTGCCGGGATATGTTCGCAATGCGGCAGGTCACGATCAATACACGAAATCACATAATGCCCACCTGTTTCCCGGCAAAGCTTGTCCGCTTCAAGATCTTCCGAAAGAAGCAGGGCGTCAGGGCTGATCCAGTGCGACTTAGCCCCTTCATCAATCCAGACCCAAGATTTAGGAGTGCCCCATTTCCGATCATCTTTTGAGGCAAAATACCAACCCCGTTCAATATCCTGTTCAGTAATGTTCGTCTCCTCAATTTTCTGATCAATCCGGTTCACCAGCCCTTCCATATCAAGTTCACGATCCTTTTTTTCATCAGATCCGGAATTCCTCGAAGCCCCTAAAAGGTTTGCCTGAAGATTAGCCTGTGGAAGTTTCGGACGTTTCGCCATGCTCGGAACTTTTGGCTTCGCCGCGCCTCCATCCAGACCGGCGATATCCGGATTAGAACCCGTACAAGCCGTCAGCAGAAAGGCAAAGAGAGTCAATAAAAGAAGCTTTTTCATAGTCAATTATTTGTTAATTCAGAGGGCATGTAAGGCTGAATCACCTT
>CAZSOH010000137.1:0-3166 GCA_964608535.1 uncultured Candidatus Peribacteria bacterium | reverse complement strand
TGTGCTCTACAGATATAACTAATTTCATGGCGGTTTTTGACGCCCTGATCCCTATCAGCCAGCTACAGCATGATGAGCCGGTGCATGAGCTCAAATTCACAAAAGACGGGACGGGTGAAATGCTTTATGACATGGAATTTAAGTACTTCCTGCCGAATGAAAAAGTGTGGCCTGTGGAACGCGGTTTCTATGTATCCCGGCAGTATTATAAGTTTGACAGTGAGGATGATAGACCGGTTGATGCGATGACTTCGGGTGAAATCTACCGTGGTGAGCTGACGGTGATCGTTCCTGACGATATGCATTATGTGGTGGTGGAAGAGCGTCTGCCGGCCGGACTCGAAGCGATCAATTTCAACCTGGATACGTCTGATGTCAGCCTGCAGCATAAGCTTGAAGAAGAAACCCGGCCTGCCGGTGAAACTTACTGGTATCAGAACCCGCTGTGGTACTTTAACCACCGGGAAATGCGGGATGACCGCGTCCTTCTGTTTGCTGATTCCCTGCCTAAAGGGGTTTACACCTATAGCTTCCTGGTGCGAGCAGGCCTCCCTGGTAAATATCATCATCTTCCGGCTTCCGCTTATCAGATGTACTTCCCGGAAGTGTTTGGCAGGACCAGCGGTGAATGGCTGGAGATTAAAGACTGACCACTATCTAAATCAATACTGGATCAAAGTCCGGTATATGGTTCGGAATGAAAGGGGGTTTATGCTATAATCCAAATCCTTTTTTATAAAAACTTATGAGCGGAGCTGAAAAGGACATCACCGAAATACGCATTAAACGTAATGCTACAGGCTGTATTGGTTATATCAATTCGCCGGACGAGATGAATGTTTTTCAGCTGGGTGACGGGGCGGATATTGTGGAACTGGTCCGGAAACTGATTTCAAATCTTCCGGCGCTTGAACATGATCCGGACAATGAAGATCTGCTTGTCATCAGGAAGGTCAGGCTGGCTGATTCTTCGGATAAACTTCTGGATTATGTGGCTTCTTCTGAAGAGAGAAGGGGGGTTTCGGCTGAATTTCTTGAAGCAGTGAAAGCTGAAATAAAAAAAGTGAGAATCGATATTGTTTTTGTTTAATTTTTTGTTGTGAAAAACGGAACGGATATCATCAATGTTTTTCTGGCGCAAAGCGATGTGCGGTGCGGCGGTTATCTGAGAACTTCGGTGAGAAACGAGATGTTTTTTATGTCCGAAGCAGTGGATGTTGCGGCCGCTGCCCGTGAGCTGATCAGAAGACTTCCGCGCTGTAATGGCGCCAATGGTTCTCTGAAATTAACCCTTTCCTATTCTCCAGATGTTTTCCGTGGCATGGATTATTCAAAAGCCGAAAGCCAGTCGCTTGACCCGGATCAGCTTGAGAGATTTAAAAAGGAAGTTATGAAGGTACGGGGGGATATTGAATTTGTTTAGTTCTCCTTGTTTCACAACCCTTTTTCGGGGGTTTTTCTTGATTTCTGAATTTCTGTTAAGTATAGTAATTCTTGAAATTGCGTCATTCTATACTTTCAATGATTAACCTCCTCAAGGAATTCGGCCGTGGCCAGATCACCCTCCCTAAAAAATGGAGAGACCGCTTTGGCACCAATGTCTACATTGCCAAAGAAACCAGCCAGGGCCTTTTGATTATTCCGTTTACCGATGAGGCAGTGAAAGTAGATGAGCATAAGCTGAAGGAGGAAACCAAATCTTCCAAAGCTACCCATACCACCTCGTTTTTTAAGAAGAAGATGATCCGGAAGCATAAATAAAAACGGGGCTTTGTTTTCGCCAACACAAAAACAAAATCTGAAAGAGTCTTTCACCAGCGCGCAAGGTGAGGGGCTCTTTCTCTTTAAACTTACACGTAAGTGGGCAAGCGCTTGCCCACTTACGTGTAAAAGAGGTCAAAGAGTGTTGACATATTTATTTTAGCACTCTAAACTTATGAGTGCTAATTTGTTATACTTAATCATGGTCGTCATTCCTTTGAAAACAGGAATCTGTGGCGTTATCAAAATTGTGATTACCAGATTCCCGTCTGCACGGGAATGACAATAGGGAGAGTTCATAATTCTAACAACATGAATCTAAATAAGTTTACATTAAAGTCTACAGAAGCCCTGCAGGAGGCTCAGCAGATGGTGCAAAATGCTAACCAGAGCCAAATTGAAACGGGACATCTTCTCCTAAAACTGATCGGTCAGCCGGAGGGCATCGTGCGTCCGGCGCTGGAAAAACTGGGAGTCGATCTCGCTTCTCTTTCCGCCCAGCTTTCCGAGGACCTGGCAAAGCTTCCTACGGTTTCCAATTCACGGATTGTGATCAGCCATGAGCTGAATAAAGTCCTCAATCTGGCTGAAACGGAAGCGCGGGATCTGGGGGATGAGTTTGTTTCGACTGAACATATCCTTCTGGCAATCACTAAACTTACCAAGCTGCTTCCGGTTTCCCATTCGGACGTCCTTAAACTCCTTAAAGAACTTCGCGGTTCCCATCGGGTGGTCGATCAGGACCCTGAATCCAAATATCAGGCACTTCAGAAGTACACGATCGATTTCACCGAACTGGCGCGGGCCGGCAAGCTTGATCCGGTGATCGGGCGGGATGATGAAATCCGCCGGACCATGCAGATTCTTTCCCGGCGGACCAAAAACAACCCGGTTCTGGTAGGTGAGGCGGGAACGGGGAAAACCGCGATTGTGGAAGGGCTGGCCCAGCGGATTGTGAGTGGGGATGTGCCGGATACTTTAAAGAATAAACGGATTTTATCGCTGGATCTGGGCGCCCTTGTGGCCGGTTCTAAATTCCGCGGTGAGTTTGAAGACCGTCTGAAAGCGGTTCTGAAAGAGATTGAAGGTAGCGCCGGCGAAGTGATTCTATTTATTGATGAACTGCACACGATTGTGGGGGCGGGCGCGACGGAGGGGGCGATGGATGCCTCCAATTTACTCAAGCCCGCGCTGGCCCGCGGACAACTGCGTTCGGTGGGCGCTACCACTTTAAAGGAATACCGGAAGTATATTGAAAAAGACGCGGCGCTGGAACGCCGTTTCCAGCCGGTGATGGTTTTGGAGCCGACTCCGGAAGACACGATCGCTATCCTCCGTGGCATCAAAGAAAAGTACGAAGTGCATCACGGGGTCCGGATTACGGACGCGGCGATTCTTTCTGCTG
>CAZSOH010000136.1:0-3192 GCA_964608535.1 uncultured Candidatus Peribacteria bacterium | reverse complement strand
AAAGAAGCCATTGCAAAAGAGGCTGGTAAAAGCGTGGACAAAAATAAAACCTTAAAAAAGAGGAAGACGCTTGTACAGCGGCTGAGTGAAATCGGAACCATCTCCCCGACAGAAGTCCTGGAATTCACACGTCATCTGGCGGTGATGCTTGGGGCAGGGGTAACCATTTTTGAAGCCATAAAATTCCTGAAGGCCCAGTCAAAGAATAAAGTATTTCAGGCTAGACTCGAATCAATTCTGGAAAGCCTCAATAACGGACAGTCACTGTCTGCTTCGATGAAAAAGTTTCCGAAAGTTTTTCCGGAAATCTATGTAAATATTATAAATGTAGGTGAACAGTCCGGTAATCTGCCTGAAACAATGGTGGATTTAGCAGATCATATGGAAGAGACGGATAAGTTCAAAAGCAAGGTAAAAGGAGCGCTGATCTATCCAAAAATCATTTTGACCGTTATGGTCGGATTCATCCTGGTGCTTCTGCTGTTTGTGATGCCAAGAATCCTGACAGTGTTTAACAGCCTGGGGGCTGAAATACCTTTGGCAACAAGGGTGATGATTAACGTTACGGAGTTTGTAAATAATAATATAGCTTATATCATCGGAGTCATTTTCGCCCTCATCGCCTCAGGATACATCTTCCTGAAAAATCCTGCGGTGCGAAAGTGGAGAGACCTCTTATATATAAAGGCGCCGCTCGTCGGACACATCGTCCTCAATTACAATACCGCTCAGGTGAGCCAGCATTTTGGCACCTTGTTTGCCAGCGGCGTTACGGTGCTTCGCGCTCTCGAAATTACCGGAAGTGTCCTGAACAATAAAGTGTTCAGGGATGAGGTAAAGTACATGACAGAAAAAATCAAAGGGGGGGCTGCGCTTTCCGCCAGTTTTCCGGAAAAATCCCATTTTCCTCCTATGTTCTCGAAACTCATTAACGTCGGAGAAAGGACGGGTAAATTGCCCCATGTGATTGATTATATGAAAAAATACTACAAAGGGCTGGTAGACAATGATGTGAAAAATATTACCACCATTATTGAGCCGGCCATCATGGTCACATTAGGCCTGCTGATTGCGGGGCTTGTCGTAACAGTGATAGGACCTATTTATCAGTTAATATCAAATGTCGGCGCAAAATAAATATGAATCAAAAACAGCTGAAACCATTGGCGCGCAGCTTAAAGCTTAAGGCTTATAACTTAAGGTTTTCAGGAGGTTTCAGTTTAACGGAAATCATCCTGACAGCTTCTCTGTTCCTGTTATTGGCTGGCGTTGGTGTGGGAGCATACTTCAGGTATTATCAGGGAGCGCTGGTGAATGCAGACATCGACAGCGCGCTAACCCTCATCAAAAACACCCGTTTCAAGGCTATGAAGAATCCGGGAGGGGACAATTACGGAGTGCATCTGGATTCGGCCACCAATTCACTGGTAAGATTCCGGAATACTTATTCTCCGGGCTTAATGGAAAATGTGGTTTTGGATCTGAACACACTTACCATTCAGGATCTGAGTCTGAGTCCGAGCATTGGCGTTACCAACGAAATACTTTTTGAGAATAAAACAGGAAAAACCCTGAATGCCGGCACGTTCCGGATCGGAAATGAAATAACCAGTTATACCTTTAATATTAACACCCAGGGTGTCGTCGATTAAATCATGAAAAAAAATCAAAATAAAACATCATGGAGAGATAATAGAGGTTCGACCCTTGTAGAGTTGATTGTCGTCGTTGTCCTGTTTGTTGTCTTGGTGCCTTCATCTGTTTATATCTATTTGAGCGCCCGGAAAATATCCGGCCAGGCCTACATACAGCATCAGGCCGCGGTGACATTAGGGGAAACCAACGACATACTGAGATTTCTGCGCAATCAGGGGTTTGATTTGCTTACGAACGGATCGTTTTACCTGATTCGGGATCCCGGCTCAAGTAACTGGCTGGTCAAAAGTGATCTGCCGAATGTGGATATTTATGAACGTTACATTACTGTTTCAGACGCCTTACGCCATGATTCGACAGGCGATTTGTATCTGCCGGGAGACACAGGCACTTCTTACTCAGACCCAAACACAAAAAAAATTGATATCAGTGTGATCTGGTCCCCTGACTATTTGCCGTTAGAACAGATTTCCCACACCATCTATATTTCCAACTGGCAGAATACAGTCACATACCCTTCAGTTTAATAAACAAATTATAAAACCTATTTTAACCGCCTAATTTAGTAAAATGTTAGATCTAATCAAAAACAAAAAAGGAGTCACCTTCATTGAACTGCTCCTGTATATCGCAATCTTTCTGGTGATTACGCCGGTCCTGCTTAACGTGTCGATCAATTCGGCTCGTCAGGAACGGGCTCATGTCGTCGAAAAGCAGGTCAATATTGACAGCCAGTTTATGGTAGAGCGAATCTATGACCTGATCGCGGATGCCCGCCAGGTTGATACAGCCAACTCAGTTTTTGACAGCCCGGATGGCAAGCTGACCCTGATTATGCAGGATAGTTCTGTTGTCGTTATTGAAAAAAACCCGGCAACCGGCGAAGTTGAGATTACAGAAGGAGGGGTAAAGACCAAGCTTTCAGCGGGAACAACCGATGTCGAAAGTCTGTATTTTGAGCGGATTAGCGACGAAGTCAACGACCCTGAAATTGTTTTAGGGGTCAATGTGCGGTTAAACATAAGCGGTGAGGAACAGCATGATGTCACCCAGAATTACGTCACCTCGGCCAATCTTGAAAGAGGGGATTTCGACCAGGATGGCTGTGTTGATTATCTGGATAAATTCCCAAAGCACGCGGATTGCTGCGGAGACAGTGATGATGACGGGATATGTGATGAGATGGATAATTGTGTTCTTAAATACAATCCTTTTCAGGAAGACTTTGACGGAGACTCCATCGGGGACACTTGTGATGACAGCGTCTTCCTGGGAGATGGAGGAGGCGGAGGAGGCGATGTCGCTTACAATTGCAGTCCGGATAATCAGCTGATTTCCCTCATCCAGGAACAGCCTCCTTTAGGCAGCGCACAGTTAAAACAGATTCTGATGAGCTCATCGCCGCTGCCTCCTTCAGTTCTCATGGCGCTGATTGATGCGCATCCGCTGCTGACCAATGGCCACTTCCGGCAGGTTTTTGTAGCTAACACCAAACTGACAAGCGAGGTTTATAACGCGTTAGCAGGTGTGAACCTG
>CAZSOH010000135.1:0-3218 GCA_964608535.1 uncultured Candidatus Peribacteria bacterium | reverse complement strand
CAGAGTAATTTTTGGTATATTCATGGCAGTAATCCCAGGCGTATCGCATAGGTGAATGGCAGTAGCAGATATGTTTAGTGTTTTTGCTGGTTTTCAGGCCATGCATGAACGCTGAACTGCTGGAAATGACCACATCATATCCGCTGAATTTCATTGCTTCTACTGCTTTTGGCATCCGGGACAGCAGGAATTTGGGCGGAATCCCCAGAGTGACCCATTTTTGTAAATGTGAGGTTTTTATCTTCCGGTCACCGAACCAATCCTCTGTTTTCTTTTTATCCTGAAAAAGCGTGTAGATAGGGGCTTTCGGATAGAGGTCAGACAAGGTTTTTACTACCCTTTCCGCTCCTCCTAATTTGGCCAGCATTTCATGGGCTAAGGCAATCTTCAAAGGACTAAGAACTAAGGACTAAGAACTAAGGACTAAGAACTAAGCAGTGCTTAGCTACTTAATCTTAGCGTGAAAACAAAATGAAGGATATATTGACAAAATAATAAAAATATAGTAAAATATTTTCCAAAACAAATCGTGCAGGTTTTTTTGATCCTTCGCTCGTCAATTGTTTGTTTATCCGCTATTATATTCCTGCTTAAAATCAAAACTTAAACCCATGACCGTTCTTGCCATCCTTCTTCTCATCGGTTTTATCTATCTCTTTTTTCATATTGTCCGTGTTTTGAGGCTCAGCGTGAATAATCAGCGATTGGAGTCGGTGGTTTTGAGGGTTGCAGTCTCCCGCACCAATGAGCGGGGCCCTATTGTGGCTGAGCAGATTTACAGCGCCCTTCACGGGCTCGAAGAGCACTACAGCTGGACAGATTATCTCACCGGAAAGCCAAAGCCCCGCATCAGTTTAGAGATCGCGTCAGTCAATAATGTGATTCAGTTTTTTATCTGGACTCCCAAAAGGTATAAGAATGTTATCGAAAGTCAGATTTATGCCCAGTATCCGGATGTTGAGATTGAACAAGTTGAGGATTACGCGAAAGAAGCTTTCAATGTTTTTGAAGTCGCTCCTCCTGAGCAAGACGATGCTGAAGAGGGGCTTGTGGAATATAATCCTAAAAAAAGCGCGCTGGCCGCCCAGGAATCGCGTTCTGCCTTAAAAGGTGCTGTAACGGCTGAGCTTCATCTGGATGATTCAGGTATTTATCCAATAAAGCGCTATCCACAGTTTGAAGATAAGCTGACCCGGCTTGCCACTGAGCCACTGGCCGGCATTACGGCGACCCTTTCCAAGCTGAACGCGACGGATGAGCAGGCGTGGATCCAGATTACCATGGAGCCTGTTGGGGACTGGTGGCGAAAGCGCGGTCTTAAATGCCTGAAAATAATCAGTCGGGGACTTTTTAATAATGTTTTTTGGCTCAATACTCTGGCTACCAATATCTATCTGGCCCGGGGGTTCTGGAAACGTCTGATGTATAGTCCGCTCTATTTAGCTTTCTGGATGATCAGGGGGTTCAGAACAGGAAATTTGCCGACTGGGAAATCCAGAGCGGCGGATGATGACGATCTGGATGAGCAGGTGAGCCGGAACCATGACCGTGAGGATCCGATTTCTGCCTCTGTTGATAAAGTCACCCGCCTCAGTTTTGATACGAATATCCGTATTGTTTATCTGCCCCGTCCGGAGAACCGCGATCTGGCGGAAGTGAAGCTCAAAGAAATCGCAGGCAGCTTCCGGCAGTTTAATTTACCAAACCTTAACGGTTTCGAAATCGGACGGGTAAACCATAATAATCTGCAGGTTCTACGGCGTTATCAGCAGCGTTTGGTGGTGGATCCGATGATCCTGAATGTTGAGGAGCTGGCTACCGTTTACCATATGCCGAGTAAGGATGTCGGCATTCCGAATGAGTTCTGTGTCTACTCCCGTCGTCTTGAACCCCCGCACGACCTTCCGGTTGTCGGCGCAGTCGCGAATGATGACCTGACGGTTATCGGAGAGACTAATTTCAGGGGCCATCGCCAGAAATTCGGAATCAAAACAATCGACCGCCGCCGCCATATTTACATTATTGGTAAAACGGGTATGGGTAAGTCGGTTCTTCTCGAGAATATGATCCGCAGCGACATCCATCAGGGGAGTAAGAGGGGGGTAGCCGTGATTGATCCTCATGGAGATTTGGCGGAGGCGGTGCTTGATTTTGTTCCTTCTCACCGTACTAATGATGTGGTGATTTTAGACCCATCTGATATTTCCCATCCTTTTGCTTTTAATATGCTGGAAGCAGGAGATGAACCCCATAAAAGAAACCTGATTGCCTCCGGTTTATTGGGGGTGTTTAAGAAGATGTACAGCGACAGCTGGGGGCCTCGCCTTGAGCATATTCTCAGAAACTGCCTTTTGGCGCTGGCGGAAACTCCGAATACCTCGATGCTGGGAATTATGCGGATTTTAGTAGACGGAGAATACCGCCGTAAAATTGTGTCTGGTATCAGCAACCCGATGGTCCGCAGTTTCTGGAATGATGAATTCGGTAAGATGCAGGATCGTCAGCGGACCGAAGCGATTTCTCCGATTCAGAATAAGGTCGGACAGTTCCTGTCGTCCAGTATGATCCGGAACATTGTCGGACAGGTCAAATCTACTGTGAATATCCGGTTTATGATGGATACCGGAAAGATCATCATCGTGAACCTTTCTAAGGGTAAGATCGGTGAAGATAATTCCAGCCTGCTTGGTTCGATGCTCATTACTAAATTCCAGCTGGATGCGATGAGTCGGGCCGATATGGCTGAGAAAGACCGAAAGGATTTCTATTTATATGTGGATGAGTTCCAGAATTTTGCCACTGACGCGTTTGCGACGATCCTTTCTGAGGCCCGAAAATACCGGCTCAACCTGACGATGGCGAACCAGTATATCGCTCAGATGCCGGATGAAGTCAGAGACGCGGTGTTCGGGAATGTGGGTTCTATCCTCACTTTCCAGGTCGGGTTTGATGACGCGGAATATTTCAGCAACCAGTTCTCCGAAGAGGCGCTTCCGAATGATATTGTGTCGCTTCCGAAATATAACTGCTATACCAAACTGATGATTGACGGCATGCCGAGTAAAACCTTTTCGCTTTCCACCCTTCCTCCGCCGCCTGCCGAAACGGAAGAGGGCCGCCGGGAGAAAATTGTCCGTTTATCCCGTGAACGTTACTGCACTCCGCGTGAAGTGGTAGAAGAAAAGATTCTCCGCTGGTCTGAGTCCTGGTATGAAAAA
>CAZSOH010000134.1:0-3227 GCA_964608535.1 uncultured Candidatus Peribacteria bacterium | reverse complement strand
GGATGTCCATTTCGGAAAATTCGGGACGGAGCGTTTCAATTTCCTTCAGGCAGGCTGAGAAACGTTTTTTGGCCTGCTGATACTCAAATATGCCTACGATTTCTTCCCCTTCATCAAACCATTCCCCGTGATTGGTGATGCAGATATGTTTAATACCCTGATCCTTCAGGGCCTGGATGAGTTCCCGGGTGCCTGTTTTGCTATCGGGAGAGAAATGATTGTGGAGATGGTAATCAATGAGCAAAAATTAAGAATTAAGAATTAAAAATTGAGAATTATACTTGGAGAAAACTTGTTGTTTTTCTCAGTAGTATGATAAAATATTTTAGACTTAAAACAAAATAAAATGCCAGACGAAAATCCACTCAATGAAAATCAGAATCCCCAAAGTCAGATGCCTGAGGGTGTTCCTCCTGAGCCGTCTTCGCAAGAAACTCCTGTTTCTCCGGAATCAGAAGCGGTTCAGGTTAATCAGCCTGTCTCTGATCAGCCTTCGGTAGACCAGCCTATTGCTCCGATGCCGTCGGGCGGGACGGAAGAATCCAAACCGCCTGCTCCTGCTCCCGTTCCCACTAAGATCGGGAAGGAGCCAAAACGGAAGTCGAACGCTAAATTCCTTTCTATTATCGGTTTAAGCCTGGTGGGACTTTTTGTGGTTTTTGTGGTGCTGATGGTGCTGGTGATCGCGGCTGGTGGAGAGCAGAGCCCGATTCTGGCTACGTTTGGTATCGACGCGGCGGGAATCAAGCGCTTTCTTCTGACGGTCGTAAACCTTTCCTTCGGTCTTCTGGCCCTTCTCTTTTTTGTGCTGACGGTGATCGGGGTCTTTAAGCTCCTGTTTGCCAAAAAGACGGATAAGGATGCCAAAAAGAGCGGTATAAAAATGACCCTGGTAGGAATTATTCCTATGGTTTTTGTGATGTTTATCTGGCTCTTTTTGTATAATTTTATCGGTAAAATTGAAATATCGGCTGAGAAAGTTCTCGCGGAAATCACAGTTGTAAAACCTGCTGAACTTGAGAACCTCACTGCCCCTCTTGAAGTTACGTTCAGCGTTGAAAATATTGTGAAGTCTCTGGCCAATAACGGCCATAAAGTGACGGCCGTTAACTGGGATTTTGAAGGGGATGGTACGTTTAATACTCCCGCCACTGACCTGGAGATATCTTATCTTTATAATCTGCAGGGGAATTATAATGTAGGCGTGGAAGTGGCAGTTGAGGGGGAAGTGGCGCCGCGCCAGTATAATTATCTGCTCAGAATTGAGTCTGCCTTGTTTGAGGCGACTCCTGCTTCCGGCACGGCTCCGCTTGAAGTTCAATTTAATGCGAGGAACCTTATTCCTCAGGGGACAAAAATTAAGAGCCTGGATTGGGATTTTAACGGGGATGGAGTTTATGAGTTGACCGGCAAAGATCATCTGAAGCCTACTCACCGCTTTGAACAGATTGGCACCTTTTCGGTTCATTTGCGCATGGTGGATGAGCAGAACCTTGTGAAGAACTTTTACCGGGATATCGAAATCACCAAGGCAGACCAGCCGTTACTGTCGGCTGAGATTGAGGCCTCACCCGGTCTGACCGGCGCGGTGCCTCTCCAGATCCGTTTTGATGGCGGTAAGAGTGAAAGCCTGAAGGGTAATATTATTGGTTACGAGTGGGATTTCGGAGACGGTTCACAGGTTTCTAAAGGAAAATCAGTCACTCATGTATACGGTACGCCGGGAGTTTATCAGGTAACCCTGACCGTTACTGAGGACTCCGGTAATGAGGCGGTTGCTTCAGCTGAGGTGAATACTACCACTGTTTCATCGGTTCCTGAGGCACGGATAACCACTGTCCCGGCTGCTACCGCGGAAGGAACACTTTCCGGGGAACTTCCTTTCAAAATTTCTTTTGACGCTTCGGGTTCTACCGATGCCGATAACGATATTGTAGAGTATGACTGGGATTTTGGCAGGGATGGTGCTACTCAGGTGGGTCAGAAAGTTGATTACACTTATGAAGAAGCTGGCACTTACACGGTAACTTTGACGGTGGCTGATTCTGAAGGCCAGAAGCATAACACTACGCTTTCTGTCACGGTGGCTGAACCGGGCGTGAAGGCAGCCATTTCAGCGGATCCTGGGGAGGGAACGGCGCCGCTTACCGTCAATTTTGACGGTTCTGCCTCCAGCACTTATAAAGGCAATATCGTCAGCTATGAATGGGATTTCGGAGACGGTTCTCCTAAATCGGTTACCAGCGCCCGGATTTCGCATAAATATAATACGGTCGGCACCTATGAAGTAACTTTAAAGGTAACCACCAGCGAAAATGAGTCGTCCGAGTCAACTCAGACCATCTATGTGCGGGAAGTTCCGCTGAGGGCCTGTTTTGAAGCCAGCCGGAAAGAAGGAAAGGCTCCTTTGGCCGTTACTTTTGATTCTAAGTGTTCCAGCGGAGCGGTGAGTCAGTACAGCTGGGATTTTGGGGACGGGAATACGAGTGACAGCCGTAAGCCGACCCATACGTTTGAAAATCCAGGCACATACAACGTGACATTAGAAGTGACTGATGATAAAAATAATGTACATACCTACAGCGACGTGATTGTCGCTCAGGGTGAATTACAGTAATTAACGTTTATCTTATGAACCGTCGGGACCGACAGAAAAAATTGATTAAATATGTGGTGATTGCCGCGATTGCGACTTTGCTGCTCACTTCATTTGCCCCCCTTTTGGCCGGCTTGAGTTAACCCATGATTACCCGAGAAATCATCCCTCTGAAACAAGGCTTGGATTTTAAGCTTCGGCTTCCCGGATCCAAGTCTATTACGAACCGCGCTTTATTGTGCGCTGCTCTGGCGAAAGGGAAGAGCAGGTTATATGGGGTACTTGAGTCTGACGATACGGCTGTAATGCTGAAAGCCTTACGGCAATTAAAAATTAAAAGTTTTGAATTAAGAGACGGAATAGAAATCCAAGGGTGTGCAGGTAGGTTTATTGAGGGGGATTTTACGTTTGATCTGCATAATGCGGGGACGGCGACACGCTTTTTAACGGCCATTATGGCGGTTCGTGAGGGTAAGACCCGTATTACAGGGGATAAACGCATGCAGGAACGACCCATCGGGGATTTAGTAGATGCTTTAGGACAGCTTGGTGTTGAAATCCATTATTTAAATCGTGAGGGATATCCACCTTTAATAATTTCCAATGACCAATTTCCAATGACCAATTCGGG
>CAZSOH010000133.1:0-3231 GCA_964608535.1 uncultured Candidatus Peribacteria bacterium | reverse complement strand
AATAAACAGAAATACAAAAACAATACGATCCGAAAAACGAAGCGACCCCCAGTGCCGGCCTTTAAGCGAGAAAGCCATCGCATATACGACAAAACAGGGAACGAGGGCTAAAAATACATTCCAGAAAATGGCGAGAATTTTGTATTTGTTGATGGAGAGAGAAAATAAAAATTCCAATTTTTGCCAGTGGTAAGTAGTAAGTGGTAAGTGGTAAGTGCCATAAAGCATTTCCTTACAACTTACAACTTATAACTTACAACTAGTTATTTAACCGTAACCGATTTCGCCAAATTCCTCGGCATATCGGGATCATGACCCCGAAGAACCGCAATATAATAAGCCAAAAGCTGAATCGGAACAATGTTCACCAGCGGCGAAGCAACACCAACATCCGGCACCTTGATCCACTCATCAAACACCTCATGCTGTTCTGGACTGATGCCGATAATATGAGCACCGCGCGCCTTCAGTTCCATCGTATTATTAATGACATCCTGGCGGACTTCGTCGTTAGCCACCAAAGAAATACAGGGCGTCCCCTCCGTGATCAGGGCGATAGGGCCATGCTTAAGTTCACCGGCCGCAAAGCCTTCGGCATGAATGTAACTGACCTCCTGAATCTTGATCGCCGCCTCCAGCGCCATCGGATAATTTTCAGCTTTGCCAATGATATAAGCGTTTTCATGGTCTTTGAGCTGTTCGGCCACTGTTTTGATATAAGTCAGAAAACGCGGATTGAGCATATCATTGATTTTGGATCCCACTTCCGCCAGCACTCTTCTGCCTTCCTGGAGCTCACCCCTCATAGCAGTAGCGATCAGAAGCATCAGCGCCATTTGGGAAGTGGCTGCCTTGGTGGAAGCAACCGCTTTTTCAGGTCCTGCCTTAATCTGAAGTGAAAAATCAGATTGGCGGGCAATCGTAGAACCTTCCACATTCACAATCGACAGCACTTTCGCCCCCTTCTTTTTGGCAACGTCCATCGCCTCCAGCACATCCGCAGTTTCACCGCTCTGGGAAATCACAATCAAAAGGCTTTCGGGGCGCAGAAAATGATGATAGATAGGAAATTCTGAAGAAGGCGCAAAATTAACATGACGATTGGCAATCATCGAGAAAAAGTATTCCGCCGCCATACACACCTTACCAGCTGTGCCACAACCGGAAAGGAAACAGCCACGGGAATTCCTGATCTGCTGGGCAATATGCATAATATCATCTTCATTCTGATTGATCGCCCGGAGAATCGTTTCCTTCTGTTCCATAATCTCCTTGAGCATATAATGGTCAAACTCACCTTTCTCAGCGCTCTCAGCCTGCCAGTCAATATTCACCAGTCGCTTCTTAACAGGCACCCCGGTTTCTAAATTCAGAAACTCCACCCCGCCGTCCACAACCACCATTTCATTATCATCGAGATAATTTACGTTCTGGGTGTATTCCAGAAAAGCCGGAATATCGGACGCTAAAAAATACTCACCCTCCCCAATACCGACAATAAGAGGTGAACCGCGACGCGCCGCAATCAGATAATTTTCTCCGACATTCATAACCACAATAGCAAAACGCCCTTCGAACCTCTGAACGGCCTTAAGGACAGCCTCTTTGAAAGAAAGCTCTTTCCGGTATTTCGCAATCAGATGAGCAATCACCTCGGTATCCGTCTGAGAAACAAAATGCTCCGCTCCCAGCTCATTTTTAATCTCCTGAAAGTTCTCGATAATCCCGTTGTGGACCACCGCGATCTGTTTCTCCGGGTCGAAATGAGGATGAGCATTTACATCAGTTACCCCCCCATGAGTCGCCCACCGGGTATGCCCCATAGCAATCGACGTTTTTTTGCCCGAAAAATCAGAGAGGTTCGCCTCAGAAATCTTACCGACCTTCTTTTTGCAGAACAGTTCGCCATCCAGATCCGTCGTAACCCCCCAGGAGTCATACCCACGGTATTCAAGCTTCTGAAGACCCTTGATCACGAGTTCAAGCGCATTATCCCGCTTTCCTAAATATCCGAATATTCCACACATAAATTAACGTTTTACATTTGACCTTTGACCTTTTACATTTGACTGAAAATAATAACAGTTAAATGTCACATGTCACATGTCAAATGTGCGCTTATACCACAAAACAGTATCCCTAAATCCTTGTTCGAAGTCCACCTCAGGCCTCCACCCAAGATCACGCTGAAGTTTAGTGGAGTCAATCGCGTAACGGATGTCATGGCCGGGACGGTCCTTTACAAATTCAATCCGGTCTTCCGGCAAACCAAGGACGGTGAGCATACGCTTAGTGATTTCAAGATTTGAGTGTTCATTGTGCGCCCCCACATTATAAATTTCACCCGCATTTCCTTTATGGAGAATCAGATCAACAGCCTTGCAGTGGTCAGTAACATGAAGCCAGTCGCGAACGTTGGAACCGTCACCGTACAAAGGTACTTTTTCACCCGAAAGCAGTTTCTTAATGAAAAAAGGGACAATTTTTTCAGGGTACTGGCTGGGCCCGTAATTGTTTGAACAGCGCGAAATCACAGCAGGAAGCCCATATGTTCTGTGGCTGGCCAGAACCAGCATATCTCCCGCAGCCTTCGAAGCAGAGTAAGGTGAGGATGGTTTCAGGGGAGATTCTTCCGTAAAAGCGCCGTTCTCAATATCCCCGTAAACCTCATCGGTGGAAACCTGGATATATTTAGAATGTTTATATTTCAAAGCCGCTTCAATCAGCACCTGAGTTCCGATCACGTTGGTACGTAGAAAAGGAGTGGCGTCCTCAATACTTCTGTCTACATGGGTTTCAGCCGCAAAGTTAATAATAACATCCGCTCCGGAAGCTAACTCGTCCACCAATTTTGAATCGGCGATATCCCCTTCTGCAAAACGGTAATTCGGATGATCCGCGATATCAGACACATTGTCCAGATTCCCCGCATAAGTAAGCTTATTAAGGTTAACAACCTGATAATCAGGATAGGTTTTTAGAATGTGCCGGATAAAATGAGAACCGATAAAGCCGGCTCCCCCAGTAACTAATAATTTCATATCGTGGGTCATATTGTGGTTCAGCTTCGCGTGGGTCATATTGTGGTTCAGCTTCGCGTGGTTCATACCTGTCTGCCCTGCCTTTGCCGGCAGGCAGGCGACAGGCAGGTTGTGGCTGTTAAAATAACAATTTGCTCCACAATTTGACCCACCACTTGAAACAGGAGCATTTTAGCACAATTCAGCCCTG
>CAZSOH010000132.1:0-3271 GCA_964608535.1 uncultured Candidatus Peribacteria bacterium | reverse complement strand
ATTTGCTATTAAAATTACCAAATATTATAAAGTGCTTAACTACGATAAAAGAGAGTTTATACTAGCAAGACAATTGCTGAAAAGTGGAACATCAATTGGTGAAAATATTGAGGAAGCGATTGGAGGTCAGTCTAAAAAGGATTTTATTTCAAAAATATCCATTGCCTATAAAGAAGCACGTGAAACAAGTTATTGGATTCGTCTCCTTTGTGATACTGAAATGTTGGATAGGGAATCAGGTGAGGATCTGCTGCGTGATTGCAATGAAATAGCCAGAATTATATCCTCAATTCTAATTACATCAAAAAGAAGTATCATCAATTCTTAATTCTTCATTTTTAATTTTTAATTAATAAAAAGTGAAACTCAAAACAATATATATTTGCAGTAAATGCGCTTCAAAAAGTCCAAAATGGAGCGGACAGTGCCTTCAGTGCAATGCCTGGAATACCCTGGTTGAAGACGTTGAGAGTATCGGGTCAGGTAAGCAGGTTATTAAGGCGAAGGCAGTAAAGCCGACCGTTTCAGTGAATAGTATTCAGACAAAAAAGAAGCGTTTGACCACCGAAATCACTGAATTTGACCGGGTTTTGGGAGGAGGTTTCATGTCGGATTCTCTCGTACTCATGGTCGGAGATCCGGGGATCGGCAAATCGACCCTGACCCTCCAGGTCTGCGGTCAGATGGCAAAAGCAGGGCGGAAAGTGCTTTATTTTTCGGGTGAAGAGTCGGTTGATCAGATCGCGGGTCGCGCCAGCCGGCTGAAAATTGAAGAGCCGATCAGTTTATTGAATATCAATAGTCTCGAAGCCATTTTAGCGACCATCGAAGCGGAAAAGCCGGGGTTTGTGGTGGTGGATTCCGTTCAGGTAATGGCCAGTGGGGAGCTGACCAGTCAGGCAGGTTCGATCTCTCAGGTGCGTTTTGTTACCGAACAGCTGATGCAGACCGCCAAGCAGAAAAATATCCCGATCTTACTGATCGGACATGTAAATAAAGAGGGGAATTTAGCCGGCCCCCAGGTTTTAACGCATCTGGTCGATACTGTCCTGTTTCTGGAAGGGGATCGTTTTCATCAGTTCCGCATGCTCCGGACCACCAAAAATCGTTTCGGAGCTGTGGATGAAGTGGGGGTATTCAGTATGGAATCCGAAGGGCTTAAAGAGGTAAAAAACCCATCCGCCTTATTTCTGGAAGGCCGGGCGGAAAATCCGATCGGTTCTGTAATTGTGCCGGTTATAGAAGGGACGCGGGCTTTTTTAGTGGAAGTTCAGGCGCTGACCTCCTATACCAACTTCGGCTACCCTAAACGAACGGCCAGCGGGATCGACATGAATCGCCTCAATATCATCATTGCTGTCCTGGAGCGATACGCCAAAATAAAACTGGATTCATCAGATGTATTTGTGAATGTTGTCGGAGGGATGAAGCTGAGCGAACCGGCTATTGATCTGGCAGTGGCCATCGCGATCGCCAGCTCCAAATCCAAAAAACCCCTTCCGCCGGATCTGATTGTATTCGGCGAAATAGGTCTCTCAGGAGAAGTCCGGAACGTTTCTCAGGCAGAAAAGCGCCTGAAAGAGGCCGAAAAACTGGGGTTTAAATCAGTATTGTCACCGCAACAGGTGAAGTCGGTTGAAAAGGCAGTGAGGGAATTGTTTGGATGAAATTATTGTAGGGGTCGCAGATCTGCGACCCCTACAATAAACATCTGCGACCCCTACAATAAACATCTGCGACCCCTACAATAAACATCTGCGACCCCTACAATAATTTATATCCCAAAAAACTGCTCCGCATTCGATGTCGTAAATTCCAAAACTTCTTCCACCTTCATATTTTTCACATCAGCGATGGTTTCAGCAACCTCCATCACATAAGCAGGCTCATTCTTTTTGCCTTTATGTTTTTTGGGGGACAGGAAAGGGGAGTCAGTCTCGATCATCAGCCGCTCAAGGGGCATATTCTTTATGATCTGCCGGAGGCCCTCATTCCGTTCGTAGGTGATGATTCCGGTGAAAGAGAGCATCAGGCCCATTTCCAGAAATTGGTCCGCTTCAGCCTGGCTGCCGCTAAAACAGTGCATTACCGCTTTGGTATAGCCGGCCTTACTGATAACTTCTGCCATATCCGGAAAAACGGAGGCATTTTCCCCGGCAAATTTGCCGGCTCGTGAATGCAGAATGGCAGGAAGTCCCAGTTCTTTGGCAATATTGAGCTGCCCTGCCATATAGGCCATTTGCAGGTCATGAGGGAATCTATCATGATAGTAATCGAGTCCGATCTCTCCGATGGCCACTACCTTCGGCTCACTTTGGGCATACTGATAAACTTTTTTCAGATCCGAATCCATATCCTGGCCGCACTCAGTGGGGTGAACGCCGGCCGTGGTATAAATAAAATCATACCCGTCTGCAATCGGAAGGTTGAGCCCGATTTCTTCGAGATTGCAGGCGACCGTAATCATTTTTTTTACATTTGCCTGAAGCGCCCGTTCCACCACGGCTTTGCGGGCAGATTTTGGCACAAAAGAAAGATGGCAATGGGTGTCAATCGCGTAACTCATTATAATTTCTTGGATTTGCGGAGGGATTCAGCCAGGCCGCCTTCATAAAGCATTAGGGCGCCCAGCGAAATCATCACCAGAATAAATTTGAGCAGCCAGCCCACGAAAGGGATGATTGAAATCAGGATGAGAATCAGAGCTCCTAAAGCAAAAGCGGAATAAGTTCTTAAAAAACTGTCTTTATCCGAAATCTTTACAAGCTTCATGCCAATGAGGAGCGCGGCTATCGCCTTAGCAACAGCCAGGGCTAAAAACCAGCCTAAAATGACAATGAATGAAAGAGAGAGGCCGATGCCGGTCACCAGAAAAAACAAAGCGACAATAGGTCCTCCAATTAAAATCAACAAGCCTAGTCCAAAACTCTTCAGAGGAAGTTCATAGCCAGTTTTCTCCGGGCCCTCGAACCAGCCGTTGGGCACGACCACATCCGGCCGGCCATCGCCGTTCACGTCGCCCACGCCGTTGCCATGGCCATGCAAGGTCTCCGCGATGACGTGCCGCGTGAACTTGCCCATGGGCTTGCCGTCCGCGTCGCGCTGGAGTTTGTAGAAACAGATCGGCCCGCTCGGGGTATTGGGCACGAGTTCCATCTCGCCATCGCCATCCACGTCGTAGAGCTGCGCGGTTTCATAGTTGCACCCGCTGTCGATCACGTGGCGCTCCCACGGTGCGTCCGGCGCACCCGGGTTGCGATACCACGACATG
>CAZSOH010000131.1:0-3305 GCA_964608535.1 uncultured Candidatus Peribacteria bacterium | reverse complement strand
CCAACAGCAGGGCCGTGCGATTCGCCCCAGGTAGTGATTTTTAACAATTTACCGAAAGCGTTACCAGACATTTTGTAAGGATTAAGGATTAAGGATTAGGGATTAAGTTTTTTTGTCTTTCTGAATCCTGAATCCTTACTTCTGAATCCTTTGATTATTGGAATTTTATCAGAGTAGAAACGATGGCAAAGGCACTGATGACAACGATGATGCCGATGAGAGCATTCTTGATTACTTTTTTTGCTTTTTCTATTGCTTCATCATCTCCAAAGTTTCCAATCAGGCTGGCGGCGCCATAAATCAGGGCTCCGAAGGCTATAACACCCACAAAGCCCAGAATGAACTGAGTTATGGTGCCGAACAGGTTGATGAGATTCTGAACGTTTGATTGGGTGATGGTTTCGGATTCGCCCGCGATTTGCCTGAGTGAGGGTTTGATGAAGAGATTTTCGACAACGAACTGATTGATGACAATCAGAACGATCCCGATGATGATCCAGAGGACAGATCTTTTCTCCTGAGTGAGTTTTTCATCTTCTCCCTGGGCGGTGATGGTTTGTACACCGCTCACAATGATCATCAAAACTGCTCCGGCGCCGATTAAGGCTTTGATGAACGAGACGATGCCGAGTACTTCAGCGCTCAGGGCTGTCCCGCTGGTCTGAAGCCCCCGTTCGACTCCTGGTACGCCATAAAGGATCACAATCCCTCTTTCGAGCAGCAGGACAATGGCCAGGCCGATCAGCGCCCAGGTGATGGCGTTTTTCTGTTCCGTAATTCTCGATTCGTCTCCCTGGGCAAAAATAAGCTGTATGCCGGCAACGACGATCCAGAGGATTGCGATCGTGCCTACGATATTCCGGATTACTTTTGCAACCGAAAGAATAACCGCCTGCAGCTGACTCTCTCCTCTAAAGCGGATTTCATTCACGATCAGATTAACATTGTCTTCATTCAATACCACATCGTTTCCTGTGGAGTCTATGAGGAGCTGTTTGTTCAGGAAATCAATTAAATCCTGCACGTTTCCCTGACTTTGTTTGTATTTGGCTTTTGCCGCAACGTCTTCAAGGCCTGTAAAGCCTGAAGTGCTCAGGGCGTCAATCAGGTCGGGGGGCAGGTTCCCCCATGCGTTATTACCGGAAAAATCGACCAGATCCACCGCTGTTTTACTGACTTTTCCGCCTTCATCAATCCGGGTCTGTTCTTCGCCTACCTTTTCTTTGATGTCATCAAGGGTGTCAAAGAGATTTTCCTGGGCGAAAGCAAAACTGACTGACAGGCTCAGTATTGCGGCAAGCAGCGCCATGGACAGCGATTTTTGGACCCACTTTATCATGGCGTAAGCTGGTTAACGTCTGTCGGGATCAGGTCGGCGGTCAGGAAAGTGTTGACCAGGGCAAAAGCTGCGTAAACTATCACAATTCCTGTCACTCCGGCAATGATCATTTTTTTGGCGGTGTTGGCCCTGTCTTCATTGTCCAGGGCGGTTAAGTACATAACGCCCGCGTAGATGGTGAAGAGGATGGCCAGCGGCCCCAGAAAGGCCAGAATAAGCCTGATGATTCCTCCGAGTTCAGTGATTCCGACGGTGGCATTGGCAGCCACAATTTCATTGGGGTTCTTGATAACGTAGATCGCGTTTACTAAATTGCTGGCAAGGAGGAGAACCAGCATCCCTATCCCGCTCCAGATTAAGTTTCTTTTCTGGGTTTCTATCACCTCTGTATTTCCGCCCGCGGTGATCATCCTCACTCCGGCAACGGTTGTTAACAGAATAATGATTGAACCAAATAGCCACTTCAGGTAGTTGGCTACGTCCCTGAGCTGGTCCCTTGCAGCCTGAAAATCAATAAGGGCATCTGATTTTGCGGTTTCCGGGTTAAATATGTGGGCGATATTATCGGCCACCATGATGATAATAAAACCAATGAGGAGCCACAGGAAGTTGAGTCTGTATTTGCTGATGCTTTCTTCTTTTCCCCGGGCAACGATAATGTTGACGGCGTAGATGAGTCCGAAAATCAGGGCCGTTATTCCTACTAGGTATTTTGTTAAAGCAATAAAACGCCTGACTGCACTGGCGGCGATATCTTCCCCGGTTGCTCCTGTCGGCGCATTGAAGGTGGGCAAATCTCCTTTTAGGAACTGGTCCCATTTCCCTCCTAATGAGTCCTGGGCATGCGCGACTTTGAGCATGCAAAAGAGAAGCAGGCAGAATCCGGCCAGGGAAGCGATGAATTTTAATGCTTTTTTTGTGTTTTCCGACATTTTTCTTTGTTACTGGACATTATTTTACCACGGGAATTCCCAATTCTCCAATTCCCAATTCTCCAATTCTGCTAAAAAATCCAAAAAATGTTTGCATCATTACTTATTTTGTTATAGACTAGCCGAGCTTTATGAGTTAACTATCCCCATGGCTAAGCGATCTACTCCCAAAAAACAGCAGGCGAATTCACAATCCTCCCGCCGTTACAAAGATTTTCAGAATAAGGCCCGAAAACGGCTTTTGAATACAGCTCGTCTGAACACATGTCCTAAATGCAAAGAGGCAAAGCTTCAGCATGCTGCCTGTCCGACCTGCGGTGAATATAAGGGGCGCCAGGTTCTGAATATGGAGAAGAAGGTGGATAAAATTACTAAAGTAAAAGCTTAATTATTGGGAATCAGGACTCAGGACTCAGGATTCAGCTAAATTCCGATTCCCGAATTCCGATTCCCGAATCCTTTAAATTATGGCCAGTTGGAGACATTTATCACGTGTCATCGTCATGCAGAGTTTCTTCGAATATATGATCCGGAGGGCCGATCTGGATGAGGTTTTGAAGTATAATCTGGAAGGTCATGGCGAGAGAATCGAAGATACTTCTTTTGCTGAAAATCTGATCCATAAGATGGCTGATAAGCAGGCGACGATTGAGAAATGGATCAAAAAACACGCTCCTGAATGGCCGCTTGAGAAGATGAATCCGGTGGAGCGGGTGATTCTGATTCTGGGAATCTGTGAACTTGTTTATCCTGAAAAGGATGTGCCGGTTAATGTGGCGATCAATGAGGCGATTGAACTGGCGAAGGCTTATGGGGATGAAAACAGCGGAAAGTTTGTAAACGGGGTTTTAAACAGTGTTGCTCACGACAAAACGATTAAAAAGTAATATAATACAAATTGTGGTTCATCGCTTCGCTTTGTGGGTCAAATTGTGAATGTTCTACAACAATATGATCCACTATTTGCCCCACGATATGACCCACTATTTGATCAACCATTTGAAATATGTATAAAAAATTAGAAGAGAAGCTTG